>JALYTE010000172.1 GCA_030854435.1 Acidobacteriota bacterium
GCCATCCCGAGGTGGTGAAGGCGATTCAGGACCAGGCCGCCGAGTTGATTCACATGTCGGGCACCGATTTCTACTACCCGCAGATGACGACGCTTGCCGCCCGGCTTTCGGCGATCGCGCCCATGGCCGGGCCGCACCGCTTCTACTACGGCAACTCCGGCGCGGAGGCAGTGGAGTGCGCTATGAAGCTTGCGCGCTATCACACCAAGCGGCAGAACATCATCAGCTTCGTCGGCTGTTTTCATGGGCGGACGATGGGAGCGCTCTCGCTCACCGCGTCCAAGACGCAGCAGAAGCGGCGCTTCGGGCCGTTCGTCCCCGGCGTAACGCATGTGCCCTATCCGAATGTCTATCGCGATTGCGAGGGGCAGTCCGAAGCCGAGCGCGAGGCGCTGGGGCTGCGCTGCGCGCGCTACATCGAAGAGAAGCTGTTCAAGACCATGCTTCCGCCGGAGGAGGTTGCGGCGATTATCGTTGAGCCAATTCAGGGCGAAGGCGGCTACGTCGTCGCGCCGGACAGTTTTCTGCGCGAAATTCGCAACATCTACGACCGTCACGGCATTTTGATGATCGCCGATGAAATTCAATCGGGTGCCGGCCGGACAGGGAAGTGGTGGGCCATCCAGCATACGTCGGTTGAGCCGGACATCGTCTGCAGCGCGAAGGGCATCGCTTCGGGAATGCCATTTTCAGTGTGTATGGCCAAGGCCCACATCATGGATTGGGTGCCCGGCTCTCATGGCAGCACGTACAGCGGCAACCCGGTGTGCCTCGCGGCGGCGCTGGCGACGCTGAACGTCATCGAGCGCGAAGGCTTGCACAACGCGGCGACGGTCGGTGCCGCAATGCTGGCGCGCATGAAGACCTGGGTCGCGAAGTATCCGCATGTCGGCGACGTTCGCGGGCGCGGATTGATGATCGGCGTCGAACTCGTGAAGGACAAGCAGTCCCGCGAGCCGGTCGGCGCACTGCGCGACCATATCACCGACAAGCTCGCCTTCGAGCGCGGCCTGCTGCTGCTGGGCTGCGGCGAGACCACGATCCGCATCTGCCCCGCGCTGATTGTCACACAGCAAGAGGCCGATACCGCGATGGACATTTTGGAGGAATGCATCGCGCTGGCCCAGGAATAAAACTCTTGGGTTGTCATCCCTTTGGGTCGTCATCTCGACCGTAGGCGCGTTTTTTGCGCCGGAGTGGAGAGACCCGCAGCTTCTCCGCGCCGCGAATTTCCTTGCCGCCACGGAAAATCTACAGGTCTCTCCACTACGTCTTCGCAAAAAGCGCGAAGGCTCCGGTCGAGATGACAGCGTCGACGGGCCCAAGAGATCGTGAACAGGCGCTTAGCCGATGTCGAAGCTGACCCCTTGCGCCAGGGGCAACTCGGTCCCGTAGTTGATGGTGTTGGTGGCGCGGCGCATGTACTGCTTCCAGGCGTCGGAGCCGGATTCGCGCCCCCCGCCGGTTTCCTTCTCGCCGCCGAACGCTCCGCCGATTTCAGCGCCCGACGTGCCGATGTTCACGTTGGCGATGCCGCAATCCGAGCCAAGCACGGAGAGGAACTGCTCCGCTTCCTGAAGATTCAACGTGAAGATGGAAGACGAGAGGCCGTGCGGAACGTCGTTCTGCAACGCGATGGCGTCCTCGAAGTTGCGATAGCGCATGACGTACAGAATCGGCGCAAATGTTTCATGCTTGACGATGTCGGCCTGAGTGGAAATTTCAACCAACGCGGGGCGAACGTAGAAGGCCTCGGGAGTTTCCTTCTCGCGCACCCGCTCGCCTCCGCTGACAATCGCGCCCGTAGCGCGCGCGTCCGCGAGGGCCTTCTGCATTCCCTGCCAGGCGCGCTCGTCGATCAACGGGCCGACCAGCGTACCCGGTTCGCGCGGGTCTCCGACCACAACGGAGACGTAAGCCTTCTTGAGTTGCGGAACAAGCTTGTCGTAGATCGAGTCGTGGACGATCAGGCGGCGCAGCGATGTACAGCGTTGCCCGGCTGTGCCCATCGCCGAAAAAGCGATGGCTCGCAGAGTCAGATCGAGGTTCGCGGACGGGCAAACGATCGCCGCGTTGTTGCCGCCGAGTTCGAGTATTGAACGTCCGAAGCGCGCCGCGACTCGAGGCCCAACGATGCGCCCCATGGCGGTAGAGCCGGTCGCAGAAACGAGCGCGACCAATGGGCTCTCGACCAGTTGCTGACCCACCGTCGCGTCCCCGATCAACAGCGAGGCAAGCCCTTTGGGCACGCCTCCAAACTTCGCCGCGGCCCGCTCGAAAATGGCCTGCGTTGCAAGTGCGCTGAGTGGCGTTTTTTCCGAAGGCTTCCACACCACGGAGTTGCCGCACGCCAGAGCCAGCGCCGCGTTCCACGACCACACGGCGACAGGAAAGTTGAACGCCGAAATGACGCCCACCACGCCCAGCGGATGCCAGGTTTCCATCATGCGATGCTGGCTGCGCTCGGAGGGCAGCGTCAGCCCGGCGAGTTGCCGCGAAAGTCCGGCGGCGAAGGTGCAGATGTCGATCATCTCCTGCACTTCGCCGAGACCTTCGGTGAGCAGCTTTCCGCTCTCGATGGTGACGAGACGGCCGAGGTCGGGCAGCGCGGCGCGGAGTTCATCGCCCAGGATGCGCACCAGTTCGCCGCGTTTCGGGGCGGGAACGGTGCGCCATTCGCGAAACGCCTCGTGCGCCTGTGCGATCGCGGCGGTCGTCGCGGCGGCATTCACGGTGGGAAGTCGCGCGACGATCTCTCCGGTGAGCGGAGTCCTGACCTGTAGGGGACCGGAAGAGTCTATCGCGATGTCCAAGCGGGTAAGGAGATCGTGAATCTCGTGGACATCGTGCTCAATGGAACTGGGGGCGGAGTCGGTAACAGCAGAATTCTGGCGCATAGGCATCGTTTATTACTCTATCGCGACGGACGGCTGCTCGCCTTTGCAAAAGAGAAAAGCGATCGCAAGCCGACGCCCGCGAACCTTTGGGGTACTTTGTCCCCCACCCGTGGGATTGTTCCGCTCCGAATGCCTTACTAGTCTCCAACCAATCGCACTGGTGCGAAACCGCTTCCGCGTCGCCGCAAAACGGCACAGCGCTGGAGCGGCTTGGTCCCGGTCGATAAACCCAAATACCGCTTCATGCGGATCGGAGAGTCGGAGCATGCGTCCAGAGTTCATCATCGCTGCGGTCCTTGCTTGTGCCGTCACCGGCGTTTCACAAACGGTCCCCTGTTCCAACATGACGGTCGGAAACAACGGCGCGCTCAACGGTTTTGTCCCGTCGCCCAACGATGCCTGGCACCTGGACATCAGCGCGGCGACCGTCGATCCGGGTTCCGCCAAAATTATCGCGACCAGCGGCGACCTCGGGGGCGCGCATCTGCACCCCGATTTCAGCTCCGTCGCCGGCGGAAACTATGGCATCCCCTACACCGTCGTGGACTCCGCCAACACGCCCGCGATCCCCGTGCCCATCGTTCTCTACCCGACCGAAAGTGACATTACGCTCTACCCGGTCCCGTCGAACCTTCCCATCGAAGGCAATCCCGGCCTGTGCCCGACCGACGGAGCGGACCGCCACGCCATCGTCATCGACCGCAACCAGTGCGTGGCCTATGAAATGTACCAGGCAGCGCATTGCAATGGCGGTTTTAAAGCGTCGCAGGGCACGGTCTGGGACTTCACCACGACCGAAAATCGTCCCTACGGTTTCACTTCGGTCGACGCGGCCGGCTTGTCGGTCTTTGAAGGTCTGGTCCGCTACGACGAGATTGTGGCCGGCGTCATCAATCACGCGCTCCGTTTCACCGCGCAGCACACCAAGAACGACGCGAACCACGGCTTCTTCACCGCCCCCGCGATCCACGCCGCCGGCAATTCCTCGAGCACCGACAACATCATGGGAATGCGGATCCGCCTGAAGGCGAGCTTCGATATTTCAGGCTACTCTCCGACCAACCAGATCATCCTCAGAGCGATGAAGCAGTACGGCATGATCCTGGCCGACAACGGTTCGAACCTCTTCTTTCAGGGCGCTCCCGACGCGCGCTGGAACGACAATGACTTGAGCGCGCTCAAGGTGATTCCCGCCACGGCGTTCGACGTCGTGCAGATGAACCCCGTTTACGATTCGTCGACCGCGCCGAAGGGTGCCGCGCCCCAGATTGCCAGCTTCACCGCATCGGCCACGCCGGTCCCTGCCGGGACACCCGTCACGCTGACCCCAACCGTCACCGGAGCGTCCTACAACTACGTTGACAAGGTCGGATTCATCCGCGGGCCGGTCACGGTTTCGCCCACCGTCACGACCACTTACACCCTCACCAGTCGCAACGCCTTTGGCACTTCGAGCGCCTCGACCACGGTCACCATTTCGGGCTCGATGATCACGCCCACTCTCACCTTCGCGACGATTCCAAACATGACGTTTGGAGCGGCACCGTTCACCGTGAGCGCCACTTCGGCCTCTTCGGGAGCGGTCACTTACGCGGTCGGCAGCGGCCCGGCCACCGTCTCCGGCAACACCGTAACCATCACCGCCGTCGGAACAGTCGTGCTGAACGCGACGCAGGCCGCATCGGGCAACTACACCGCCGCCAGCGCGACCACCAGCTTCACCGTCAACCCCGGAAATCCGGCGTTGGCGTTCGTGACTATTCCCAGCCAGACCTCCACTGCGCCGCCCTTCACGGTCTCCACTACGACCCAGTCCTCCGGCAGCATTTCCTACTCGGTGGTGAGCGGCCCGGCGACGATTTCAGGCAACACGGTCACGTTGGCCGGCACTGTCGGAACCGTCAACCTGCAAGCGACCCAGGCGGCCACAGGCAACTACACAGCCGCCACGGCCACCACCAGCTTCAGCGTCACGTCCGGGACACCTCCCATGACGCTCACGTTCGCCACGGTGCCGACGGCGACCTTTGGCGCGGGGGCGTTCGCGGTCAGTGCGACTTCGTCGTCGCCCGGGGCCGTCACGTACTACGTGACCGTTGGTCATGCCACGGTCTCGGGGAACATGGTCACGCCGACGGGCGTTGGAACGGTGACGTTGCTGGCCAAGCAGGCAGCTTCTGGAAGCTATCCGGCGGCCATGGCGACCACCAGCTTCAGTGTGGTCGCGGCCGTTCCCGTACTCAACTTTGCAACGGTGCCCAACCCGACCTACGGAAGCGCGCCCTTCAACGTCATTGCCACTTCGGCCTCGTCGGGCGCGGTGACATACTCTGTCGTCAGCGGCCCTGCGACGCTCTCGGGACGTTCAGTGACCCTCACGGGCGTCGGCACGGTCACGTTGAACGCGAGCCAGGCAGCGCTCGGAAACTACACCGCCGCGACCACGACGACCAGCTTCACCGTGGCCCCGGCGACCCCCAGGCTCACCTTTACGCCGATAAGCACCAAGACTTTCCAAAGCAATCCCCCCGTTGTATTCGCCGTCAGTGCGGCTTCCGCATCGCCGGGAGCGATCGCCTATTCCGTGCAAAGCGGACCGGCGACCGTGTCCGGCCAAACCGTAACGCTGACGGGCGTAGGCACCGTCACGCTACAGGCGGACCAGGCCGCAGCGGGCAACTATACGGCAGCGACAACGACGACCAGCTTCGCGGTCCAGTAGTTGGATAGGGCAAACATCTCGGTAAGCGCTCCATTCACCGGGCACCCACCCTTTCCGCGTCGTTGCGGAAGGGTGGGGTTTTCTTTTGCGCCTGCCGTTACTGCGCGGGAGAATAATCGACCCGCACCGTCTGTATCTGGAATGGAGTCACCGGCACGATGACCTTGCCGCCGGACACCGCGATGGCCACGCCTTCGGGTTTCTCCATCAGGTTCACCAACGTCGCGCCCGTCGCTGCGACGGGGACGGTGAGCGTGACGTTGCCGCCCTTGCCTTCCCACTCGTAGAAACGCACCACCAATCCGTTGCCGTCCTCGGCCTTCTTCACCGCGGTCAACACGACATGCGGTTCGGCGATGCTCACGAAGGAATGCTCCGGCGGCATGGCGCCTGCGTGGGCGAGCACCTGCATCGCCCTGAGGCCGTAGTTGAACTCGTAGCCCTGGCGAACGCTCCGGGCCTGCTTCCAGTCGCCGCCGTGCGGGTAGAGCCCATACGCGAAGCGGTGCTCATGGCGGTCGGCATCGGGGTCGGGCCACGTCGGCGAGCGCAGCAGCGTCAGGCGCAACAGATTGCCCACGGCATCGTATCCATACTTCGAGTTGTTGAGCAGGCTGAAGCCATGCTGCCCGTCGCCGAGGTCGGCCCAGCGCAGCGCGGGCACTTCAAACTTCGCCTTCTCGAAGCTGTTGTTGCGCGTGGTCGGTCGCGCGATGGTTCCATAAGGAATCTCGAACGTCGCCGAGTCGCCGCTCGCGGCCAATGGAAACGCGGCCTTCAGCAGCACATGGGTTTCGTGCCAATCGATGTCGTTGCTCACGACGGCGTGCTCCGCGCCCGCGAAGAGCGTGATGTCCTGCACGAACTTCGAGCTCTGCCACGTCCGAGCCACGCGAATAATGGAACGCAGCGGGCCGCTTTCCACTACTTTCACAGACTCGATGGCGTGCAGCAGCGTGGGCGCAACATCGTACGTGCCGGGGTCGATGTTCCAGGCGTCGTAGTCCTTCGGCGTGTCCTTGAACGCCTGAAGCTCATTGCCGCAACCGTTTTTAGCGATCGTTTCAAAGGCCGTCTTCTTGTCGAACAGCGACGTGATGCAGCCGGTCTGCGGATCGACGGTAATACGAAGCGACGCGTTCTCGATCGTAGTGCCGGAGGTCTTGAGGTCGCTCGCAAACTCTCGCTTTCCGGGCACCGCGTGCAGGACGACGTAGCCGAGCGACGGAACGCTCGCCAGGTCGAAGATCACGCGGTACGAATTCGTCTTCTCGTCCCGCGAAACCACTTGCGAAGGCACAACGCGGCCCTTCGGATCGAGCAGCGCAATGCCGTTCGCCGCAGCCGACGGCATCTGGATGGAGACTTCGGCAACCCCTCCGCGTTGCCAGCCGAGCGAGTTGAAGACCACCACGGGAACTCCCTGCGCCGCGCGTGTATCGACCTGCGCCGTCAGCGTCGCCAGCGCATTGCGGCTGACCTCTTCGGTCGCCCAGCGTACCTGGTCGTAGTCCTTTTGCGCCTCTCTGTAAATGACCCCGATGCCCGACCCCGCGGCCAGATCGTGGAACTGGTTGAAGAGCACATGCTTCCATGCGGCGGTCAACTCGTCCGTGGGGTACGGCTTCCCATCCAGCCACGCCAGCGACGCATACTTCTCCGCGTCGAGCATCCACTCCTCGCTGTCGCGCATGTTGCGTTTGTGGTTGGCCTGGGTGGTAAAGACGCCGCGATGGTATTCGAGGTATAGCTCATCGTTCCACGTCGGCAGGCTCACCTGCCCGGCCCCGGGAACGGGCAGGGAAGTGTCGCCGCTGGCCAGCGTCTTGTAGTTCCAGGTCGGAGAGTTCGGGTCCAACTCGCCTTCGATTTTCGTGAAGTAGGGCTGCGCCGTGCCGAACTCCTCGCGCGGCATCACGACCGTTGGCTCCATCCAGTGCAGACCTTGATCCAGAATCTCCCGCGTCGGCCCGCCGCCGTGGTCGCCGATGCCGTACAGGTCCATCAGCTCAGGCAATCCTGGCGAAAATCTTCGCGCGACGTTCATGTCTTTAGCGAGGCGCACCGGGTCGAGATTGCCGTTCGCATAATCGTGCGGGAAGTAGGTCAGCACCTTGCTGCCGTCCGGAGACTCCCACCAGAACAGCTTCAACGGCAGATTGTTGGTGTCGTTCCATGCCATCTTCTGGGTCACGAAATAGTCGATCCCGGAGCGCTTGTAAATCTGCGGAAGCTGCCAGTTGTAGCCGAACGAGTCGGGGTTCCAGCCGATGCGCGTCGTCTTGCCGTACAGCCGGTTGAACGTCGATTGGCCCACCAGCAGTTGCCGCACCAGCGATTCGCCATCCGGCATATTGAGGTCCGGCTCCAGCCACATGCCGCCCACGAGTTCCCACCGGCCTTCACGGACGCGCTGCTTGATCTGGCCGTTCAGCGCCGGATATTTGTCCGCCGTCCACTGGCTGTAGGCCGCGGCGGACTGCGTATAGGTGTACGCCGGATACTCGCTCATCAACTGCGCGGCCGTGCCGAAGGTGCGCTTCACCACGTCGACCGTCTCGGTCCACGGCCACAGCCAAGCGGCGTCGATATGCGAGTTGCCCACCAGGTGGAACGTCGCCGTCTGGAGCAGCGGACGCAGCGGCTCCAGCGCGCTCTGCGCCTGCTTCAGCGACGTGTCGAAAGCCGTCTGATCGGCGCGGTCGAGCGCGGCGATGTCTACGCGGTCGATGGCCTTCGCGAGGATCGCTGCGTCGGCGGTAGACGAAAGCGCAAGGGACGGAATCAACGCGCCCGCCGCGACGAATTGCTCGCGCAGGTCTTCGGGATTGGGGCGGTTGGAGGTGAAGAACACCTGCATCTTCGCGCCCTGAAAGTTCTTGTCGTCGGCGCTGGGCAGTATTTTTACGGCGACCAATATCTTGTCGCCGGGTTTTGCGGACGCGAAAAGATCGATGGCTTCGAGGTCTTCTCCAAGCGCCACGCGACGGCCATTGAAGTAAATAATTTCCGTCAACGGGCCATTGGCATAGACCTGGAAATCGAACTTGATGCCGGTGCCGGACAGGTCGTATC
>JALYTE010000196.1 GCA_030854435.1 Acidobacteriota bacterium
CTCACATGGTGTTCCAACTGCCGCTCGATGTCTCCGAGCATCGAACTCGCGCCATATCTAAATAAGGAAGGCTCCAGCCAGGGGCGGCCTAGTTCATCCTTCATCGTGGCCATCCAGTCGAGGGCCTGCTTGGCGGTCTTGATTCCGCCTGCGGGTTTGAAGCCGACGGCCATCCCGGTGCGCTCGGCGTACTCGCGAATTGCGCGAATCATGACCAGCGAAACCGGCAGTGTGGCATTGGTCGCTTCCTTGCCGGTGGAGGTTTTGATGAAGTCGCTCCCGGCCATCATCGCGACCATGCTGGCGCGCGCGACGTTGCGCAGGGTGAGCAAATCGCCGGTGCCCAGAATCGCCTTCATGTGCGCCGCGCCGCAGGCTTGCTTGAACGCGGCGACCTCGTCGTAAAGGGCGTTCCATTCACCGTTGAAAACATGCGCGCGCGTGATGACAATATCGATCTCGCTCGCGCCAGCTTCGACGCTGCGCTTGATCTCTTCGACGCGTTCGGCCAGAGGCGACAGCCCGGCAGGGAAACCCGTGGACACGGCGGCGACGGGGATACCTGAGCCGTCCAGCGCCTTCACCGCCGTCTCGACGAAGGCGTGGTAGACGCACACCGCGCCGACGTGTAGATGAAGTTCCTCGATCTCCAGCGCCCTGACCAGATGGTCCTGCAACGGGCGTTTGGCTTTCGCGCAAAGGCGCTTCACGCGCTCGGCGGAATCGTCGCCGGAGAGCGTGGTCAAATCCATGCAGGCGATCGCGCGCAGCAACCATGCGGCTTGCCAATCCTTCTTCACCGAACGCCGCGTAGGTATGGTGGCCGCGCGCCGTTCGACCGCGCTGGTGTTGACGCGGACTTCTTCGACCCAATCGAGATTCAATCGCATTCGGCGATTCGGTTCGAGCACGCGCCCATGCAGCGTTACCGGCACGGCTTCCGCGCTCTTCGCCGACTCTTCCTTTACTGTCATAAAAGCTCCATGCAAGCAGACATCACAGCGTCAGAACAAAAAGTGTATACCCGCGCGCGCTGGAGCTGTACTCGATTTCACATGCCGAACCCGACTCTCAGCCGCGCCGACCTCCACCTGCTCGGCGTCCGCGCGCGCAAGCAACTGGCCGGCAGCCGCACTCCGCCTTCGCTCGCGCCTACGCCGACCAGACCGAGCAGGACTGGAAGGCGCTGGTAAAGTCGATGAAGAAAGGCAAGTAGCGGAACCGGGCTGCACGACCGGGCAAGAAAAACATTTCCTGATTTCTTGCAACTCTTTTCCTCAGCCCACGTCTACCTCCACCAGAAGAAGGAGAATGACCATGAACAACATGCTGCGGAAGTTGCTTTCTTTGACTCTTGCGATGCTTCTCGTCTCCGCGCCTCTCGCCCGTGCTCAACAGTCCGCTTCGGCGCCTGTGCCTCCACAAA
The DNA here is from genome assembly GCA_030854435.1 of Acidobacteriota bacterium. Classification (GTDB taxonomy): domain Bacteria; phylum Acidobacteriota; class Terriglobia; order Terriglobales; family Acidobacteriaceae; genus Granulicella. The sequence goes on from JALYTE010000196.1 coordinate 1,427, forward strand.
TCGTCTCCGCTCATAATGTTTTTGTCGCGAACGGAGGCGGCCCCAACCTTTTCACTGCGTTCACCGGCGGCGCGGACCGAGGCTATAGCCAGCTCTACGCGGATATGCAACAGTGGGACCGCTACCGCATCGTGAGTTCTCCTGCCGAGGCTGATCTCATCTTCGAGATCCACTCCATCGCGCCGGCGGTCGATGTCGGCGGTACGGAAGGTACAGCGCTGGTGTACAACCCTCAGCTCATTCTTCGCATTCTCGATCCCAAAACGAATGCCATTCTCTGGACCACAACCTCAAATGTTGTCGCCTCCGGACGTCAGGCATCGCGCGACGAAGGTTTCGATCAATCGGTCGTCGCCCTCGTCTACCGGGTGCGTCAGCTCGTGGGCGAGCCACTCGATGCAACCCAGCTCAAGGCGATCCACTCCAACTCGCACCCCAAGTTGCCTACATCATTTAAGGTGTTGCTTGGGGTTGGAGTTGCAGCGGTCGCCGGCCTCGCTATCTTCGGCGCTTATAAAGTCAGTCACCACAGCACGCCGACTCTGCCTCCTTGTCCCAATCCACCGTTCTGTCCTGCTTAGGGCATTGAAGTTGAACAAACGCATTCTCGTCACGCGCGCCACCCACCAGGCTTCGGCCCTCGCCGACTGCCTGCGCGCGCTTGGGGCCGAACCCATCCTTGTCCCCACCATCGAAATCGTCGACCCCAGCAGCTTCGCCGCGCTCGACGCCGCGCTCGCCCGCCTCGCGTCCTCTGAGAGCGACGACCGCTTCCACTGGCTCGTCTTCACCAGCGCCAACGCCGTCGAAGCGTTCCACCGCCGCTTTCAACGTCTCCCTAATCCCTATTCCCTAATCCCTAATCCCTACCTTGTCGCGGCGATCGGCCCGGCAACATCGCGGGCCCTTGAAGCCATTGGCCTCAAGCCCGACCTCCTCCCACCGCAAGCCGTCGCCGAGTCTCTGGCTGACGCCCTGCTGCCGCACGCGCGCCAGCCCGACGGTTCGCCCACCCGCTTCCTCTTGATCCGCGCCGAGCAAGCCCGCGAACATCTCCCTGAAACCCTCCGCGCCGCCGGGGCCGACGTCACCATCGCTCCCGTTTATCGCACGGTCGTTCCCGAAGGCTCTGCCGAAGCTCTCCGCGAACTGTTCGCGCGACCGGAAGACTGCCCCGACGCGATCACTTTCACCAGCTCCTCCACCGCCAGCAATTTTTTCGCTCTTCTCGAAGCCGCGAGCATCGCCCTGCCGTCCGGTATCGTCCGGGCTTCAATTGGCCCTGTCACGTCGGCCACGCTCCGAGAGCTAGGGCATCCCCCGCAGGTCGAGTCCCCCGCAGCCAATGTGACTGCGCTGGCTGAAGTGCTGCTTCAGCACTTACAGCTGAGAGACTGACCTCCCCCACCCCCCGTTTTGTGCAAAGTCCGGAGAACATTGGACTTAGGCCCGGACTTGAAACGCAAAGTATTGATCCGAGAGGGCTTATGGGTAAAGTCCTCAATCGAAACGGGTTATGGCACAGTTATAAGCTCGAAAAGCCTCTTCCTGCGGGTGTAGGGCTTGCTTCTATTATACAGGGCGTGTCAAATTTGGCGGATGGTTGGGGTTGAACCGCCGCCGCCTGCATTGACCAGAAGCAGATTCCCTGCGGGAATGACAGAAAGAAAAGCAAGAACAACCGCAAAGCAACAACGAATGCGGAGGGCGCGGAGAGTGCGGAAAAGCCAATGCTGCGATCTCTCCGCTGCGCCTTCGCAAAGTGCGCGAAGGCTTCGGTCGAGATGACAAGGTAGGGTCGCAAAGAGCGCGAAGGCTTCAGTCGAGATGACAAGGTAGGGTACGAAGTTACCCGGGGTGGGAAGACCAGGTTTTATCACCGGAGTTGCACAGCTTTTCCAGAGAGCAATCCACACATCGGGGTTTCCGGGCGATGCAGATTTGGCGTCCGTGATGGATCAACTCATGCGAAAACTGGATCCATCGGTCCCGCGGAATGATCTTCTGCAAATCCTGCTCGACCTTGACGGGATCGTCCGCCTTGGTCAGTTCCAACCGGCGTGACAGCCGCAATACATGGGTGTCGACGACGACGCCTGACGGAATCCCAAACCAGCTTCCGAGCACGACATTGGCCGTCTTGCGCGCGACGCCGGGAAGCTGGATCATCTCCTCGACCGTCTGGGGGACCTTGCCGCCGAAGCGCTCGACCAGCACGCGCGCCGCGCCCTGGATGTTCTTCGCCTTGGCCCGGTAGAAGCCCGTGCTTTTGATGAGCCGCTCGATTTCAAGCGTGGGCGCTTGGGCCAGAGCCTTCGGCGTGGGATACATTCTGAACAATTCGGGAGTGGCTTTGTTCACGCCGACGTCGGTCGTCTGCGCCGAGAGGATTGTGGCGATGGTGAGTTCGAAGGCGTTGCGGTGCGTCAGCGCGCACACCACGTTCGGGTACGTCTTCCGCAGCGCGTCGAGGATCGCCGCGACGCGCTCCGGCGCTAACGGTTTGGCGGTCTTGCCGCGCTTGGCCTTCCGCGCGACCGGTTCGCCGGCCGCGATCGCGCGGGTCTTCGCCGCTGGAACGCCCTTGACGGCAACCTTGCGCTTGGCCGCAGGAAGCCGCTGCGGAGGCGTTAGACGCCGGGACTTGACACCACCCGTTCCCACAGGACCTCTCGCCGCCATCGCTTATCCCAACCGGTCCAGCATTTGCATCGGCGTCAAACGCACGCAACTGAAAATCGGAAAATCCTTCAGCGTATATGGGCTGATTTCGGTCTCGCGAAGTTGCTGAACCAGGTCCACGAAGTCTTCGGGAAAGTTGGTTTCGAAGGCGACTACGAACTCCTGGTCGTCAATGCCGAAGGAGTAGGTGGTATTGAGCTTGACGCGCGGGTACGACAGCCCGACGCGAATGTGCTCGTCCATGAGCCGTTTGCGCTCGGACATGGGCAGCAAATACCACGGTCGCGTCTTCCAGAACGGGTAGATGAAGATGTACTTCTGGCCTCCGGGACGGATCGCTCCGCGGCCTTCGCCCTCGCTCTCGTCCTCGCGGCCAATCTGATACTGCGAGCGCTTGGTCATGGCGAGGAAGTTGTGCGGCGAGGTCAGATAGCCGCCCAGCGGGGTCGCCATCAGCTCCGAGCGCATCCGGTTGAGTTCATCCACACCGTAGCCGATGGACCATACGCACATGTCCACATCGCCGCGCGTGCCGATGGTGGAGTAGGTGAGTGACAGGAACTCGCCGACCTTGTTCCACCGCTCCAGCACGTCGGCGAACGCCTGCTTGTGCGCGGCCTTCTCGGCCGCCGGCAAGCGACGCCATTCGGGCATGACCTTGTAGAAGCTGAAGCACACGATCTGGCGCTTGACAGGAGGCGCGCCGTGCGCGGCGGCGCGTGTCTGGGGCGCGTCGGCTACCGCCGCAACCGCTCTTCCGGAATCCATTGCTGTATCTGCATCTGCCATAAACATCATGCTAACAAAAGCTGTTCAGAAGAGGCTGATTGGGGCGTGACGCAGGGCGGGCTTCTTTGATGATGTGGAGGGAGGAACGGCCCGGTGCTAAAGCCGTTTTGTGGGCGTCTTATTCAGTGGCCTGAAGGCCACTGCTCCCTCCGGAAAAACAGGGGCTGAAGGTGGCGGATCCCTCCGAAGAACTTGGACTGCTGTGCTGGCCCGATATACTTGGAGATGAATGTCGGAAAAACTCATTGCACTTCTCGTCGCCTTGATCGCCGCCGGAGGCTACGGCGCGGTCGCCCTTCTGATGGCGATCCAGTCGGCTTGCATTCCGCTTCCGTCGGAAGTCATTATGCCGCTTGCGGGCTATGCTCTTGCACACTCGCAATGGGAGTTGATCGTCCTTGCAACGGTCGCGTCGCTGGCCTCGAACATCGGCTCGATCCCCGCATATTGGGTCGGGGCCAAAGGCGGGCGAGCGATGGTGGAACGCTATGGGAGCTATGTGCTGCTGAGCAAGCGCGACCTCGATCTCGCCGACCACTTCTTCTCGAAGTACGGATCGATCACGGTATTGATCGGCCGCATGTTACCCATCGTCCGCACGTTCATCGCGCTGCCGGCGGGAATTGCCAAGATGAACCAGTTCCGTTTTCACATCTACACGTTCATCGGCTCGTGGCCGTGGTGCTATGCGCTGGCATACGTGGGGATGAAGTTGGGTGATAAGTGGCGCACCGACCCTCGATTGAAGGCGTTCTTCGACCGCTTCCATGTTGGGGTTGAAACGGTGTTGGTTGTCGGTATCGTGTGGTTCGTCTGGACGCATTGGAAGAACCGCACCGGAACGTCGGAGCATGCGAGTTGACCATGACCTCATCGAATGGAACAGGCGTTCGGTTTACAGTTGCGAGTTGCGAGTCACCAGTTTCGAGTCCGCGCGAGCGATATACTGGAATGTCCGCCTAACGGAAATTTGCGCCACAGAAGGGTAAGCACCGAATGTCAATACCTGAAGCCGTCGCCAAGAGCGCGACGGAGATCAAGCCTGCCACAGGAAAACTTGGGATCATGGTCCCCGGAATGGGTGCCGTAGCGACGACGCTGATCGCCGGCGTGGAAGCGGTTCGGCGCGGATTCGCCAAGCCCATCGGATCGATGACGCAGATGGGGACGATCCGTCTCGGTAAACGTACGGACGACCGCACGCCGATGATCAAGGACTTCATTCCGCTCGCGAAATTGGATGACCTTGTATTCACGGGATGGGACATCTTCGGGGGCAATCTGTACGACGCTGCAAAGACCGCGCAAGTGCTGGATCGCGACCAGCTTGAAAGCATGAGGCCGTTTCTGGAGAGCATCGAACCGATGCCCGCGGTGTTCGACCAACGCTGGGTGAAGCGGCTCAACCCGAAGGTGCAAAAAGTCGGCAAGAACAAGTGCGATCTGGCCAACCAGATTCGCAACGACATTGCCGAGTTCAAGACGAAGACCGATCGACAGGTGATGATTTGGTGCGGCTCGACCGAGATTTACATCGAGCAAAGCGCCGTGCATCAGACGCTCGAGGCCTTTGAAAAAGGCCTGGTCGAGGACGATGAAAACATTTCGCCGTCGATGCTCTACGCTTGGGCTGCATTGAAGGAAGGCATACCGTTCGCGAACGGCGCGCCGAATCTGACGGTGGATATTCCGGCGTTGCGTGAACTCTCGAAGAAGATGAACGCGCCGATTTGCGGCAAGGATTACAAGACTGGGCAGACGTTCATCAAGACGATCCTCGCTCCGGGATTCAAGGCTCGTCAGCTTGGGGTTGCGGGCTGGTACTCGACCAACATCCTGGGCAATCGTGACGGCGAGGTGCTGGACGATCCGGACAACTTCAAGACCAAGGAAGAATCGAAGCTGGGCGTGTTGGAGCATATTTTTCAGCCGGAGAAAAATCCGGATCTTTACGGCAATATTTTTCACAAGGTGCGGATCAACTACTATCCGCCGCGCGGCGACAACAAGGAAGGCTGGGACAACATCGACATCTTCGGCTGGCTCGGATATCCGATGCAGATCAAGGTGGATTTCCTGTGCCGCGACTCGATTCTGGCTGCGCCGTTGGCGCTTGATCTTTGCCTCTACATGGATCTCGCCGCACGAACGCCGAGCCTGCGCGGGCTGGGGATTCAGGAGTGGTTGAGCTTCTACTTCAAGGCCCCGGACTCCGCGCCGGGAGTTTACCCGGAGCACGATTTGTTTATCCAGTCGATGAAGCTGAAGAACACGCTGCGGCACATCATGGGCGAGGACCTGATTACGCATCTGGGGCTGGAGTATTACGGCGAGTAGGACTTGGTTGTCAGTTGTTAGCGGTGGTGCGATGAGCGAAAGACTTTGACGCAAAGTTCGCGAAGTTTAAACGCGAAGTTTCGCAAAGGGAGTTCTGAGTTTTCAGTTTTGAATGACGTTGAGGATTTCGGGCCAGAGGGCTTTGACGCCGTTCTCGGTTTTCACCGATACGGGCAGAATGACCTCTTCGCCGTGCGCTTCCTTGAGCGCCTTCATCGACTTGGTGAGCGCGTTGCCGGAGAGTCGGTCGGACTTTGTGCCGACCACGATGTGGGGGCGCTGCATCTGCCGAAGCGCGGTGAGGAGCAGTGTGTCGCTTTCTTGCGGCGGAATGTTGGTGTCTACGAGACAGACGCAGAGGGCGAGAGAGTCGCGCTCGTTGAGGTAGGGCTCGATGAACGACGGCCACTCGGCGGAGATCGATCTGGAAATTTTCGCGTAGCCGTAACCGGGCAGGTCGGCGAAGATGAGCGCGGGACGGACGTTGTGTTTGAGTTCCGTTCCTTCGTGCAGGGCGAAGAAGTTGATGGCGCGCGTGCGGCCTGGAGTGGAGGACACTTTGGCTTCCTTCGAGCCGAGCAGCTTGTTGATGAGCGACGATTTGCCGACGTTGGAGCGGCCGAGGAAGGCGACCTCGGGCGCGCCGCCGGTGCGGGCTTCGGTGGGGAAGTGGTCGGGGGCCATCGCGGAGAGCAGGAACTTGGTGGTGAAGCGCATGAGTTTCAGCTTATCCGTTTTCACGCACAAGAGCGGTTTCCCTATCGCGGTACAAGAACAACGACAATAACAAAAGCAGGTTCTTCGCTTCGCTCAGAATGACAAATTAAAAAAATGAACGTCGTTAGAATGGTGCGATGAGCGAGTCACATGTGTTTGCGCACTCCATGTTGCGCGAGATTTTTGAACAGCCTGCTGCGATCGAGCGGACTTTGGCGCGGTACGTTGCGGGCGACGGATTGAATGCGGAGAGCTTTGGGGCGGCGGCGGAGTGTTTTCGGAAGCACAAGGACGTGGTGATTGCGGCCAGCGGATCGAGCCGTCATGCGGGACTGGCGGCGGAGATCATGCTGGAGGACGCGGCGGGATTGTCGGTTGATGTGGAGTATGCGAGCGAGTACATTTGCCGGTCGACGAATACGAAGCGCGATCCGGCGGTGCTGGTGATTTCGCAGTCGGGCGAAACGGCGGACACGCTGGCGGCGTTGCGCGAAGCCAATCGGCGCGGGCACCCGACACTGGCGGTGACCAATGTCGCAACCTCGACCATGATGCGCGAGGCGAGTGTGACGCTGCCGACGCTCGCCGGGGTGGAGCG
>JALYTE010000201.1 GCA_030854435.1 Acidobacteriota bacterium
CTCGAAACTGGAAACTGGAAGCTCAACCTCCACTCTGTCATCTCGACCGGAGTCCGCGTTTTTTGCGGACGGAGTGGAGAGACCCGCAGGCCCGTTCGCCCCGAACACGAACTCCGCACTCACCCCCGCCCTCTCCGCCTTCTACCCCACCGACCTCCTCGTCACCGGCTCCGACATCCTCTTTTTATGGGTCGCGCGCATGATCATGCTCGGTTGCCACTTCATGCTCGACGTTCACATGCCCGACGGCTCCCCCCGCACGCTCGCCGACGCGGTCCCTTTCCGCAACGTCTACATCCACGCGCTGGTGCGCGACGCCGACCGCCAGAAGATGTCCAAGACCAAGGGCAACGTCATCGATCCCATCGAAATCGTGCAGAAGTACGGCACCGATGCGGTGCGCTTCACGCTCGCCTCGCAAGCCTCTCCCGGCACCGACATCGCCTTCTCGGAAGCTCGCACCGAAGGCAACCGCGCCTTCGCCAACAAAATCTGGAACGCCGCCCGCTTCCTGCAAATGCAAATCGAACGCGGCCGCGAAGCCGGTTATAAAATCACGCTGGCCGCACCTACTTTTCTTTCTGTCATCCCCGAAGGGGAGCTACTTTCTTCCGCGTTACCGACACTCTCCGCCCCCACCCTCCCCGTCGACACCCCCCTCGAAACTCGCTGGATATTCTCCCGTCTCAGCGCCGTCTCCGCCGAAGTCGAACGCGCCCTCGCCGGCTTCCGTTTCGACGAAGCCGCCAGCGCCGTCTACCAATTCTTCTGGGGCGAGTTCTGCGACTGGTACCTCGAACTCGTCAAGCTTCGCCTCGACTTCAACATCGAGAAGAACGATGTCACCGCCCTCACCCTCAACGCGCTCGTCAGCGTCTTTGAAGCCGCGCTGCGCCTGCTCTCGCCCTTCATGCCCTTCCTCACGGAAGAACTCTGGCACGCGCTCTACGCCAGCGTCGGCACGGAAACCCCCGCAAAATCCATCGCCCTCACCCGCTTCCCACTCCCCGCAGACTTCCCCGCCGACGCCGCCAGCGTCGCCGCCATGACCGTCCTCCAGGAACTCATCGTCACCGTCCGCGGCCTGCGCAAAGATCTCGGGGTCCCTGAGAAAGAAGCCGCGCCCGTCCAGATATTCGCCTCCAATCGCATCTCCGCGCTGGCCGACGCAAACTCGGCCATGTTCGCCCGCCTGGCCCGCGTCTCGGCCGTCGAACTCGTCGGCCAGGCGCCCACCGGCAACAACGCCCGCGCCACCTCCAACTTCGACGTCGCCGTTATCTACGAGCGCCAGATCGACGTCGCCGCCGAGCGCGAGCGCCTCGAAAAAGACCTCGCCAAATTCGACAATGGCCTCGCCGCCGCCGAGCGTCAACTCTCGAACGAAGGTTTCGTCGCCAAAGCCCCTCCGCACATCATCGAAGGCTTGAAAAAGCAGTACGCCGAAACCACCGCCCTCAAAGAAAAAACCCTCGCCGCCCTCGCCACCCTCCCACCCGCTTAGGTCCTGTTCACGATCTCTCTCGGTTCTCTACCAAAGCTGACAACGTCTACGTGCCTAAACAGAGATCGGGAACAGCCTCTGAGTGGTCGCTGTCTCCTTTGGCCGCCAAAGGTGCCGATCGCCCGCTTGACACGACTGATATAACAAAGACAGCATCACTTCCACAGCCCGGCTCGCTGCCGGGCTAATTTATTTAACCTTCAACCCCTTTATTTTTAGGACTTTACAAATCGACCCCTTTGTTTTCAATATCTTGCCCCATAAATAAAGCGTATGTACAAGCCTAAGTCCATATTTGTCAGGACTTTGCAACAATATGACGGGGGTGGGGGGCAATAGGCAAACGGAAATCTACAGCTCAACGCTGCGTCACAGCGATCGGGCTGAGGCGGTACAAGACCAAAGCCTTGAACTCCGGTTCATCCATGATGTGGAAGCTCCCCACTTCCTCAAGGTGGAAGTAGGTTTCCAACTCGTCGCGCTTGGCGTCTTCCCGCGGAGAGTAGAGGGCCAGCCAGCCGGGTCGGTAACGCTCGGCGAGTGGGCGAGTGGTCAGCAGGCTGAAGGTGTCTCCAATGGAAGGGAGGCCGGTGAAGAGCGAAAGGTCCGAGCCGCTGCCGGACAGGATGAGCGGCGAATGCGTCGGCTCGGCAGCGATTGTGGCGCGAATTTGCAGAGCGGCGTTGAAGTATGTGTAGTCGGGATGCAGGGCATAGCCGAGAGTGCGACCCCCCTCAAGAGTGACGACGGCGAGCAGCGCAACGGCGGTCGTGGCAGCCAGAAGTTTTCGCGGCTTCGAGGTAGAGGATCGAAGCCACACAAACTGCTTCGCCGCCATCTGCGCCAGCAGCAGGATGAGCGGAACGATGATCGCAAGATAGTACCTCGGCTGTCGGTAGGCGTGATAAACGATGAAAGCAAAGTAGCCTCCAACCCAAAGCAGCAGGGTAGGGACAACCGGATTGCGCCGCGCGCGAAACAGAGCGGCCACAACGCCGATGCAAAGGGGGACGCCGAGCAGCCCGGCCCAGCGGAAATCTTCAAGCGCGTTGAGGAGGGCGGGCAGAGCGCTGCTTCTGTGGATGCGGCTGCCGTTGGCCGCGAAGATATTCCTCGCATCGTCGGCCAGCCGGAAATGGACGACCGCAAAGATGTAGATGGCGGCCAAAATGACGGCGACCGCGCTGGCAATGACAACGGCGCGCAGAAACGCCTTCCTTCCGGCGGGCCCTTCCGCCCCACCCGTGCATCGCCACAGGAGGTAGGCTAAAGCGGGAAACACGGCAA
>JALYTE010000203.1 GCA_030854435.1 Acidobacteriota bacterium
GACGATACGCAGTCCATTTCTGTGGAACTGGCCAAGCGCGGCGTACACTGCGTCGGCGTGCCGAAGACCATCGACAACGACCTCAGCGGGACCGATGTTTGTTTCGGGTTCGATACGGCGGTGACGATTGCCACCGAGGCGGTCGACCGGCTGCACTCGACTACAGAGGCGCACAGCCGCGTGCAGGTGGTCGAAGTGATGGGCCGCGACGCCGGTTGGATTGCGATCACAGCGGGAATCGCAGGGGGCGCGGATGTCGTCCTCGTGCCCGAGTTGCCCATCGGCATGGACGATGTGGTGCGGCTGCTGAAGGCGCGCTGGGACAGCGGAAAGCGCTTCGCCATCGTGGTCGTCGCGGAAGGCGCGAAGCTGGCCGAGCACAGCGGTCAGACGTCGGTGGGCACCAAGCTCGATTCGTTCGGGCATGCTCGTCTGAGCGGCATTGGGCAGGCGCTGGCGGAGGAAATAGAGAAGCGGACGGGGTACGAAACGCGCAGTGTAAACCTCGGCCACACGCAACGCGGAGGGACTCCGACCGCCTACGACCGGATGCTGGCCACGCGCTACGGCGTGGCGGCGATCGACCTCGTGCATCAGGGCAAGTTCGGGCGGCTGGTCGTGCTGAAGGGGACGCAGATTTCGGACATTCCGCTGGAAGACGCGATCGCAAAAACCCGCACCGTTGGGGAAGATTTGTTCGCGGTCGTACGGGGTTTGCAGCCGAAAGCTTGAGGGATCACTTGAAGGCGAGCTTTGCCGCAACCAGCACCAGCAATACGGCGAAGCCTCTACGCAAGACGAGCTCTGGCAAATGCTGCGCCCACAGGCCGCCCAGCCAACCGCCGACGGCGAATCCGATCGCGATTGGAATTGCCAGTTTCAGGTCCGCGTGGCCGGCTTTGTAGTAGGTCCAGAAGGCGAAGATTCCGATGGGCAGCAGCAACGTCGCGAGCGAGGTTCCCTGCGCCCGTATCTGCGACATGCCGTAGAAAAAAATCAGCGCGGGGACCAGAAAAGCCCCGCCTCCAATACCGATAAGGCCGGAAATCGCGCCGATTGCAAGGCCGAGCACCAGAGCGCCGGCGATCATAGCTCCATTCATTGTGAGTTCTCCCATGGCAGAATATATGCCTGTTGCGGTTTGTGGACGCGGTTTCCCCGGTATGTGAAAAAATGTGTTGCACCTGCGTTTCTATCGTCCCCGTCGTCCAGTGGCCCAGGACTCCGCCCTCTCGTGGTGGCAACATAGGTTCGAATCCTGTCGGGGACGCCAATTATTTCCGAACTCTGCTGCCGATGTTAACGTTGGGCTGTGAGGTGTGAATGATCGATCCTAAAGCAGTGCTCGCCGATCTCGACGAACTTCGCGCATTGACGGCAGATGAAAACGGCGCGCAGCGCGTGGCGTGGTCGCCGATGTGGTTGCGCGCTCGCGCGTGGTTCGAGGAGAAAATTAAAGCTCTGCCCGTGGAACACCACTACGACGCTGCGGGCAATCATTGGATCACCTTGCGAGGCGAGTCCGAGCAGACCCTGGTGATCGGCAGTCATCTCGATTCCGTGCCAAACGGCGGATGGCTGGACGGCTGTCTGGGCGTGCTTGCGGGACTTGAAGTGTTGCGCAGCATCGTGCGCGACACGAACGGCACGCCGCCCTGCACTGTGCGGCTCGTCGATTGGGCGGACGAAGAAGGCGCGCGATTCGGGCGCAGCTTGTTGGGGTCTTCGGCGTTCGCCGGAACGCACAGCATCGAGGCCGACCGCGTGCGCACCGACCGCGACGGCACAACGATGGAGGCCGCGCTGAAACACTGCGGCGTGGACGTCGAACGCATCGGCGAAGCGTCGGTCGAGCAGGCCAATATGGCGGCGTATCTCGAGCTGCACATCGAGCAGGGGCCGATTCTCGAGCGCCTCGGAAAACCGCTGGCGGTGGTGCAGGGGACCAAGGGCGTCGAGCGCCATGCGATCACGTTTCGAGGGCAAGAGGCGCATTCTGGTTCGACGCCGATGGAAGTTCGCAAGGACGCGCTGGCGGCGGCGGCGAAACTTGCGCTGGAGATTCGCCCCATCGCGATGAAGCATCCGCTGGCGGTTTGCACGATGGGCAGCGTGAAGACGTTTCCGGGAATCGTGACCTCAGTCGTGGGACGTTGCGAGGTGACGGTCGATATGCGCGATCTGCATGCGGACGTTCTGGCGTCGATGTTGCGTGAAACGCGCGACGCCAGCGAGCGGTTCGCGAAAGAAGAAGGCTGCACGGTCGAGTGGTCGAGGATTTGGTCGATCGATCCGATTCCATTCCATCCTGAGTTGATGCGGCTTTGCGACCAAGCCATCGTCGAAGCTGCGGGCGTGTCTGAGCAACTGCCTTCGGGGCCGCTGCACGATGCGGCGGAGGTCGCGCGGCTGGGAGTGCCGACGGTGATGATGTTTGTGCAGTCGCTCAACGGCCTCAGCCACAACCGCGCCGAGGACACAAAACGTGAACATCTCGAACTAGCGGTGAAGGCGTTCGGGGCGCTCGCGGACAAGACGATCGCGTGGATCGGCGCAGGCGCGAAATAAGGTATCAACGCGGATTACCGCTTCGCCCTGCGGATGATGCATAATCGGGACTTCACAAATGCGCTGCTACCTGAGGGCCGGCATGGTCGGCTTGTCCACTGCGGGTCTTGCCTTTCTCGACAGGACCCAGTCGCCGGACGATGGAGATCAAGAGTCACGATGGCCGAGCCAGCAACTTTTCACGAGCAGTCGCCAGCCTCGCCGGAGATCGCGCGGCGTTTCCCCGACCTGCATCCGGCTTTCGATAAGCAGGCCGCCGTGCCGGAAGCGAACCGGTGTCTCTACTGCTTCGACGCGCCATGTACCTCCGCTTGCCCAACGCACATCGACGTTCCGAAGTTCATCAAGAAGATTGCCAGCGGCAACCTGATGGGGTCGGCGAAGACGATTCTCGATGCGAACATTTTGGGCGAGAGCTGCGCGCGCGCGTGTCCGGTGCAGGTGCTGTGCGAAGGCGCTTGCGTGATGCACCGCTACAACAAGCAGCCCATTGAAATTGGACGGTTGCAACGTTTTGCGATGGACGCGCTGCATGAAAGCGGCGCGCAGTTGCCATTCACGCCAGGCGCGGACACGGGCTGGTCCGTCGCGCTGATTGGCGGCGGCCCTGCTTCGCTGGCCTGCGCGGCAGAGCTTCGGCGGCGGGGAATTAGCGCCGACATTTACGACGCGCGGCCGCTGCCCGGAGGCTTGAACACCTATGGCATCGCCGAGTACAAACTGACGCTCGGAGCCAGCCTGCGCGAGATCGATAGGATTGCGCAACTTGGCGTCAACTTTCATTCCAATGTCACAGTGGGCGCGGAGAAACTGGCGGAGTTGGAAGCCTCGCACGATGCCGTTTTCCTGGGCCTGGGCCTGGGCGCGATCCATCGGCTCGGCATCGCGCGCGAGCAGATGCAGGGCGTGACCAATGCGCTCGATTTCATCGCGGGTTACAAGAGTGGAGAGATTGTGGCAGCGCCCGCGCAGGTCGCGGTCGTGGGCGCGGGCAACACGGCCATCGATGCCGCCAACGCCGCCGTGCGGTTGGGCGCGCGCGCAGTCCACATGATCTATCGCCGGGGCGCCGATCAGATGTCCGCGTTTGACTTCGAGTATGAACATGCGAAGCAGGAGGGCGTTAAATTTCTGTGGCACGTTCAACCCGTCGCTCTTCACGGCAAAGATGCAGTGGAAGGAATCGAACTACAGAAGCTCGAAGCGACTGCGGATGGGTCTCTGGTGCCAGAAGCGGACTCAAACTTTGTTCTGGAAGCCGATCTGGTTGTGCTCGCGATTGGGCAGTCGACGCACACCGATTTTCTTGCAGCATTCGATGACGGTGGAGAGAAAGTAAAACTGGAGCGCGGACGGATTCTCATCGACCGCGCATCCGGACAAACTTCAAATCCAAAATATTTTGCGGGCGGTGACTGCACCAATGGCGGTCGCGAAGTCGTGGATGCGGTCGCCGATGGAAAGCGTGCAGGGATCGGAATCGCCGCGTGGTTGGAGGGCAAGAATGCCGACACTTAAAACGACCTTTGCGGGGATCGAATGCATCAACCCCTTCTGGCTCGCGTCCGCGCCGCCGACCAATTGCGGCGAGCAGATCATGCGGGCGTTCGATGCAGGCTGGGGTGGAGCGGTTTGGAAGACCATCGGCGAGCCCATCACGAACGTGTCCTCGCGCTACTCGTCCATCGACTGGAACGGCCAACGGATGATGGGGTTCAACAACATCGAGTTGATCTCCGACCGCCCCATCGACGTAAATCTGCGCGAGATTGCCGAAGTCAAACGACGCTATCCGAAGCACGTTGTTATTGCGTCGTTGATGGTGGAGTCAAATCGCACGACGTGGCACGAAATGGTGCAGCGTGCGGAAGATGCAGG
>JALYTE010000237.1 GCA_030854435.1 Acidobacteriota bacterium
GCCTGCAGCAAGCCATCTGGAATCTGCTGTCCAATGCGATCAAGTTCACGCCCAAGGAGGGAAGGTGCAGTTGCGCCTTGAGGGGATCGATTCGCATCTTGAAATTTCCGTTGCCGACAACGGTCCAGGGATCGACCAACGTGCGCTCGAGAATGTTTTCGGGCGCTTTTGGCAAGGCCCGGTTCGTAACATCACAGATAGCGGCATGGGCTTAGCAGCCCGTGGTGAAAGTCTGTGACGACTAGAAGGATCGCCAGAATCATTTGGCGGTAGTACAATGTGTGGCATGGCGATGGGAACCCGAACGAGTGAACAATCGCTGCTGTGGATGGCGGCATCCAAGCTGCCGAAGTCGCCTGGCCATCCGTTTTACGTACGGCTCGGCGCGGTCCTCGAGGCCCACGATTTCGATAGGTTCGTCGAAGACTTGTGTGGGGGCTTCTATGCCCCGGTCATGGGTCGGCCGAGCCTGGCGCCGGGGCGCTACTTCCGGTTGTTGCTGATCGGCTACTTCGAGGGCCTCGACTCGGAACGCGGCATCGCCTGGCGCGCGACCGATTCGCTCGCGGTGCGCAGCTTTCTGCGGCTGGCGTTGGACGAGGCCGCGCCCGATCACTCGACGATTTTTCGGACGCGGCGCTTGATCGACCTCGAGACGCACCGCGCAGTGTTCACGTGGGTGCAAGTCCGGCTGGTGGAGGCGGGATTGCTCAAGGGCAAGACGGTCGCGATCGATGCGACCACGCTGGAGGCGAACGCGGCCATGCGCAGTATCGTGCGGCGCGACACCGGGGAGAGCTATCAGGCGTTCTTGACCGCGCTTGCGCAGGCCTCGGGCATCGACACGCCGACGCGCGAGGATTTGGCTCGTCTGGACCGGAAACGGAAGAAGCAGACGTCGAACACCGACTGGACGCATCCTGGGGATCCCGCCGCGAAGGTCGCGAAGATGAAAGACGGGCGCACGCACCTGGCGCACAAAGCGGAGCATGCGGTCGATCTGGAGACCGGCGCCCTGGTCGCCGTGACGCTGCAGGGTGCGGACACCGGCGACACCACCACGATCGTCGAAACCGCAATCGCCGCAGCCGAACAAATTGAAGACGCGCAAGCCGATGTGACTGAGCCGCAGGCATTCGACGCGATCATCGCCGACAAGGGGTATCACAGCAATCAGACCATGGTTGACCTCGACGCCGTCGGCCTCCGCTCGTATATCGCGCAGCCAGACCGGGGTCGCCGCGACTGGTCACAGGCGCCCGCAGCCCAGGCGCCGGTCTATGGGAATCGTCGGCGGATTCGTGGACCACGCGGACGGCGTCTGATGCGGCGGCGCGGCGAATTGATCGAACGCTCGTTCGCGCATCTTTATGACACCGGGGGCATGCGCCGCACCCACCTGCGCGGTCACACCAACATCCTCAAGCGGCTGCTGATCCATGCCGGCGGGTTCAATCTCGGCCTGCTGCTGCGCGCGCTCCTCGGGGTGGGGACGCCACGTGGCCTCCAGGACCGCGGCGGCCGCGTCGGCGCCGTAGTTTTAGACTTGATCCACCTGGTCTGCGAACCGCTAACTGTCAAAGTCCTCAGCTGCTGGTCGATAACGGCGTCGCGCCATTCGAATTGCTTATCTTCGCCGGCTCTCTTTGTCGCCGCCGAAATCACGACTTACGCCACGGGCGGCTAGGCGTCAAGGAGTCTCTTTATTTTCGCCGAGCGCCTTCTCTCTTATTAACCGTCCCAGGAGGATCAGATCATGAGCAGCGCAACCGAGCAGCTTGAAGGTGGTTGTCTGTGTGGCGCGGTCCGTTTTATAGCGACTGGCGAACCAAAGGGCATATACTGGTGTCATTGTCAGAGTTGCCGAAAGCATACCGGCGCGGCGGTCTCTGTATTCGTGGCGTACGAACCCAAAGCTTACAAGCTTACCAAAGGCGAAATAACTAAGTTCGATTCTACTCCAGGGAGAACGCGGCGCGGATTCTGTGTCAGGTGCGGATCAACCTTGACTTGCGAATCCCTGCCCGAGATTACGCTAACGCATTTCCATGTCGGAGCGTTCGATCAAGCTGCGCGGCTTCAGCCCAGAAAGCAGTACTTCGTCGAGGAACGGCTGCCGTGGTTGCACATCGGCGATGCATAGAACAACGGGGCAGCAGGTCTTTCCGTACTTAGCAGAGATTTCCTCCCTCATTTGTTGACATGGAGGAGGATCAAGATGGGGTCCCTGTTTTTCCCTATCCGCGTGCCTGTCGCGCCGCGCGCGTGCTCGCCATGCTTAAAAGACAGGAAGTTCAACCGCCTCAGGAGGGCGAAAACCACAACCGACCCTACTTATGATCTGACGGGCATCGGGGGGCAGGCCAATGATGCTGTGGCCGAGGCTGGAAATAGGAAAGAGTTCGGAAATTCCCTGCAAAATTCCGAGAATCGCTGCCTGCAGATAAGAGAGCATGTTCTTGTGTTCGCTTTCCGCCTGCCCTGGAGCTATGACCCAAACGTCAACTGATAGGCGAAATATCCCTGGAGTTGATTTGGTCCTCCGAAAGCGGGACCAGCCGAGAACATGATGTGCTGAAGCCCGCTAAGGTCCCACACCATGCCGAGATTAAACTCGGTCTGCTGCGACTGACCTGGCTGTTGCGAGGTTCCGTGAAAGAGCTCCACACCAGGGGCAAGGTTCGGAAGGACTTGGCGCTGAATGACGATGCCGGAAAACCACCAATTGCGGTTT
>JALYTE010000240.1 GCA_030854435.1 Acidobacteriota bacterium
GCAGCCGCTGTAATCCGGGTGGCCCATCTTCGCGACGGTTTATCGTCGCTAAGGTGGGTCGGGCACCCGCCCCACCCCCCATAGCCGCAAGTGCTCCTGCCGTTGCTGTTGCGCTTACATTTCTTTCTGTCATTCCCGAAGGGAATCTGCTTCTTCTGTTGCTGTTGCTGTTGCTTTTGCTGTTGCTGTTGCCTTGCATTTCTTTCTGTCATTCCCGAAGGGAATCTGCTTCTTCTTTTGCTGTTGCCGTTGCTTTTGCTGTTGCCGTTGCTTTTGCTGTTGCCCTTGCTCTTGCCCTAACCAACTCTGTGTTGTCATTCCGCAGCTTTCTATTTGTCATCCTGAGCGCAGCGAAGGACCTGCTTTTCGCCCGCGCCCGCACAACCGCGGGGTGCCCCATGTCCGGATTCTCGGACATGGGTTCCACCGAAGCGACAACCCCTTGACACCACCGTTATAATCAAATCAGCAGCAGAACCGAAAGCCCGGCCCCTCGCCGGGCTTTCGTGTCGCCCTGAAGTCCAAAGCTAAAGCCAATGTTCTCCGGACTTTACGCAAATATACGGGGGAGGGGGTAGCATGAAGAATACGGCCAGCGCCATCCTCCTGCTCGCCCACGGAACCCCCAACGTCCTCGACGAGATGGCCGACTACCTCGCTAAAGTCACCGCCGGTCGCCCTCTACCCTCGGCCGTCGTCGAAGAATTGCAACACCGTTACGCCGCCATCGGGCTCCGCGACGAGCCGCTCCCCGAAGGGCCGCCGCTCACCCGCTGGACGCTCCGCCAGGCCGAGCTTCTACAGCAACGCACGGGCACCAAAGTCTACGTCGCCATGCGCAACTGGCACCCGTTCATCGCCGCCACGGTGGCCCAGATGAAGGCCGACGGAATCACCCACGCAAGGGCCCTCTGCCTCGCCCCACAAACCTCGCGCACGAGCGTCGGCCTCTACAAGCGCGCCCTCATGGAAGCCGTCGCCAACGCCTTCACCATCGACTTCACAGACGGCTGGGCCGACGAACCCCTCCTCGCCGACGCCTTCGCCGAGAAGCTCCTCCCCGTCTGGACCGAAGCCTGCGCCACCCTCGGCCACCGCGCCCCGGTCCTCTTCACCGCCCACTCCGTCCCCTGCCGCACCATCCTCTCCAGCACCGCAGAAACCCCCACCACCCCTGTCCCCGCCGACGGAATCCAAAATTACGGCGCGAACACCGAGCCCGATCCTTACCCCGTCGAAGCCAAACGCACCGCCGCAATGGTCGCCGAACGTCTCGCCCCAGCAGGTCTGGCGGAAGACGCCTGGGTCTTCGCCTTCCAATCGCAGGGCATCGCGGGCGCGCCCTGGCTTGGCCCGACGGTCGAAGACACCCTCAAAGCCCTCGCCGCCGCAGGCCACAAGGGCGTCGTGATGCAGCCCATCGGCTTCCTGTGCGACCACGTAGAAATCCTCTACGACATCGACATCGCCTTCCGCGCCACTGCCCATGAACTCGGCATGAAACTCTGGCGCGCCGAAAGCCTCAACGACTCTCCCACCCTCATCCGCGCCTTGGAGCACGTACTCAATTCGAGGACCCCGAGATGAAGCGCATCGCCATCATCGGCGGAGGAATCTCCGGCCTCGCCGCCGCCTACGAACTCGAAAAGCGTCGCCAAGCCGGTACCGAAATCGACTGGACGCTCTACGAATCCAGCGACCGCCTCGGCGGCACCATCGAAACCACCTGTCGTGACGGGTTCATTCTCGAAGGCGGCCCCGACGGCTGGATCACCGAAAAACCCTGGGCCCGCGAACTCGCCATCGAACTCGGCCTCGAAGCCGACCTCATCCCCAGCAACGACGCCACCCGCAAAACCTACATCCTCCTCGACAACCAGCTCGAACCCATGCCCGCCCGGATGCGGATGATGGTCCCCGAAGACCTCGCCACGCTCGAAGGCTCAACGCTTTTTACAGACAGCGCGAGAACGGCATATGCTAACGAACTTAAACGCGCCGACGAACTTCGCAACACAACCCCAACCGAAGACGAATCCATCGCCAGCTTCATCCGCCGTCACTTCGGTGAAGAAGTCCTCGCAAAAATCGCCGCGCCTCTGCTCAGCGGAGTCTTCGGCGGCAACGTTGAAAACCTCAGCGTCCGCGCGGTCATGCCTGCCTTCGTCACGATGGAGCGCGAACACGGCTCGCTGATCGCCGCGCTGCAAGCCAAAGTAAAGTCCCGTGGCAACAAGCCCTCGCAACCCATCTTCACCACCCTCCGCAACGGCGTCGGCTCGCTCGTGGAAACGCTGGTCGCGACGCTCCCACCCGAACGCCTGCATCTCAACCGCTCCGCCCTTTCTCTCCAGCGCGAAGGCAAGACCTGGTGCCTTCGCACCTCCAAAGGCGCGGCGGGCAAGAGCAAGAAGCACTTCAACAACATCATCCTCGCCACGCCCGCCGACACGACCCGCGCGCTCCTCGAACCGCTCGACCCTCAAGCCTCCACTCTCCTCCCTCAACGCTCCAGCTCCGCCGTTCTCACTACCCTCGCCTGGTCCGCAGACACCGCCCGCACCTTCACCATCCCACCCGGCTTCGGCTTCCTCGTCCCGCAACATTCAATGCCCACCGCGGATTGTCACCACTCCAATGATTGTCATCCTGAGCGCAGCGAAGGACCTGCTTTTCGCCGGGAGCAGCACAAACCTTCAACCACTCCCCAACTCCTCGCCTGCACCTTCGTCGACCAGAAGTTTCCCCACCGCGCCCCCGTCGGCGCCCGCGTCATCCGCGTCTTCTTCGGCGGCAACAGCACGGAATTCTTCGCCGACAAATCCGACGCCGAAGTCGCCGCGACCGCGCTGACGCAACTCCAGAAAATCCTCGGCCCACTGCCCGCACCCGAACCCAGCCTCACCACCATCCGCCGCTGGCCGCGCAGCTTGCCGCAATATGAAGTCGGCCATCTCGACCGCCTCGCCGAACTCGACACCCGCATCGCAGCGCTCGGCAACCTCACGCTCCTCGGCAACAGCTACCGCGGAATCGGTCTCCCCGACCTCATCCACGCCGCCCGCACGGCCGTCCGCACCCTCGAATAAAAACTTTGCGAAACTTCGCTCTTTCCTTCGCACCCTTTGCGTCAAGGCTTTGCCCTCCACAGCACAGGCGTAAACTTTAGAAATGGGAATCACCCGCCAGCAAGCCCTCGATTGCTACGCCTCCGACGACCTCATCGGCATCGGCATGGAGGCCGACGCGGTCCGTCGCCGCCTCCACCCTGAAGGCGTGGTGAGCTACATCATCGACCGCAACATCAACTACACCAACTTCTGCACCGAGTACTGCACGTTCTGCGCCTTCTATCGCCCGCTCAAAGGCAAGCTCGCCGCCGAAGGTTACATCCTCGACTTCGACGCCATCTACGACAAGATTCGCGAGACCCTCGAAATGGGCGGCACCGGCGTCCTCATGCAAGGCGGCATTCATCCCGACCTCAAGATCGACTGGTTCGAAAGTCTCTTCACGGGCATCAAGCAGCGCTTCCCGACGATCTGGCTGCACTGCCTCTCGGCCAGCGAAATCCTCGCCATCGCCGAGTACTCCGAAATCTCCCTGCGCGAAACCATCACCCGCCTCCGCGACGCTGGCCTCGACTCCATTCCCGGCGGCGGCGCGGAGATCCTCGACGACGAAGTCCGCAAGCGCATCGCCCGCCTCAAGTGCCGTACCGAAGACTGGGTCAGCGTCCATCGCACCGCCCACGCACTCGGAATGCGCACCACGGCGACGATGATGTTCGGCGTCGGCGAAACCATGGCCCAGCGCGTCAATCACTTTGAAGTCGTGCGCAACTTGCAAGAAGAAACCGGCGGCTTCACGTCCTTCATCCCCTGGAGCTTTCAGCCCGGCAACACCGCGCTCGGCGGTCGCGGCTGGGACGAGGCCACCTCGGTCGAGTACCTCAAGACGCTCGCCATCAGCCGCATGTTCCTCGACAACATCGACAACGTGCAAAGCTCATGGGTCACGCAGGGCTTGAAAGTCTTGCAGATGGGCCTGCGTTTCGGCGGCAACGACGTCGGCTCGGTGATGCTCGAAGAAAACGTGGTGCGCGCGGCAGGCACATCCAACTGCACCACCGAAGAAGAACTCCGCCGCATCATCCGCGATGCGGGCTTCAAGCCCGTGCAGCGCGACACGCTCTACCGGACGATGTTCCTGAACTAGCGGAAGAGGACCGTTCGCCGCGCTAAAATCGCATACGGAGGTGTAGCATGACGACCTCAACTCTTGTTCCTCTCAGTGAATACCTCAGCACGACCTACAGGCCCGACCGCGACTTCCTCGAAGGCGAGCTTTTGGAGAGAAACATGGGCGAGCACCCGCACGCGCGCATTCAAATAATCCTGGGAACGATCTTTGAAACGAACCGCAAGGCGTGGAATGTGCGTCCGTCGACCGAGCAGCGTGTCCAGGTGCGCCCCGAGCGTTTTCGCATTCCCGACATTTGCGTGCAACGCCGCGGCGACCCTCAGGACCTGATCGTCACGGTCGCCCCTCTGCTCTGCATCGAGGTCCTCTCGTCTGCCGACACGCTACGCTCTCTCCAGGCGCGAGCGAACGACTATGCGGCCATGGGTGTCGAGCACATCTGGGCCGTCGACCCCTGGGACCGCCTCGGCTACTACGCCTCCGCGCGCGGATTCATTCAGCCCGAAGACGGCGTGCTGCGCGTGCCCAGCACGCCTATCGCCGTTTCGCTGGCAGAGATTTTCGCGGAACTCGACGAGGACTGACCGGCCACCGTGCTGCCACGCGGCCAACAAGGGCGCACGCCAGGCCACGTCGGCGAGGCATTGAGAAAGCGCAAATCTATATTCACGCCGTCTTCAACCCCACCTCTTCGATCGCCGCCGAAATCGCCTCATCCGCAACTCCCCGCTTCCGCAAACTCTCGGTCAGCGCCTGCACCTGCGATCCTTCCAGACGTTCCAGGTCCTTCCGCAGCCCCTCGCTGATATACGCCTTCACCAATCCTTCATACTCCGGAAATCCAAGCGTGGGAGCAATTTCCTGAAGATCGCCCACCGCGTCTACGGGCATACGAATCGTGATCGACGTCGGCCTCTGGATCAGCGCCGATATCCTGAAGAAACACCACGCCACGGTGCACGTCAGAAGCCGCCAAACCAAAAGCGCCACCCCGGCGTCGACCGGTAAGGAAGTCAATAGCGAGGCGAAGGACGACAATGAGAGCGGACCCGTCTTCTCCCTTGTCTTTCCCACCTTTCTGTCATTCCCGTAGGAAATCCGCTTTTGCTCTTGCTTTTCTTTCTGTCATTGCCATAGGGAATCTGCTTTTTTGCCCTTGCTTTTCTTTCTGTCATTCCCGCAGGGAATCTGCTTTGGGGCTACCCCAACTTTGGCACTCGAACCACTCCGCACTCAGCGCCAAAGGCGCGTTCCATACCAGCCCAGGGCAACGCCCTGGGGATGAACCCGATATCGGCAGCGAGGGCTGAAAGCCCGACCCATAGAGGCTTCGGCCGTCAAACGAGTGATCGTTCCCTCCTCGACCGGCAAAATCGCGGTCGTCCGCTTGACAGACCGTCTACAATGAAATTGAGGACACCCGAACGAAGATCTCGGCCCGGCCACCGCCGGGTCGCTTGCATTTAACCCCTAAGTCCAATGTTTTCCGGATTTTACAAACATATGCGTTGTTTTCAAGACTTTGCTCTTGAAGTCCAAAGCTAAGTCCAATGTTCTCCGGACTTTGCACAAGATTGACGGGGGAGGGGGAAGTGCTACTTCTTACCCTTGTAGTCCACGAACAGTTCGGGAAACTCTTTCTCCAGAGCGGCGGTCTTGGGAGCGTCGCAGATCTGTATGTAGGAGTCGTTGGGATTTTTGAGCGCGTAGTCCTGGTGGTACGACTCGGCGTCGTAGAACCCCTTGAGCGGCGTCACCTCGGTCACAATTTTTTTGGGGAAGAACTTTGCGGCGTCCAGTTGCGCGATGTACGCCGCAGCGATCTTGCGCTGTTCATCGTTCGTGGTGAAGATCGCCGAACGATAGGACGTGCCGACATCCGGCCCCTGGCGATTGAGCTGCGTAGGATCGTGCGCGACGGAGAAGAAGACTTGCAGCAGCTTGCCGTAGGTGATCTTCGACGGGTCGTAGACCACGCGCACGGACTCGGCGTGGCCTGTGGTTTCGGTGGTGACCTGGCCGTAGGTGGCCGTCGCAGCCGAGCCTCCCGCATAGCCTGCGGTGGTCGCGACGACGCCCTTGACACGCTCGAACACCGACTGCGTGCCCCAGAAACAGCCGCCCGCGAAGACCGCCGTCGCCTTGCCCGGCTTCTGCGCCAGCGAATCGCTGATTTTCGGTTCAGGCACTCTATCGGCAGTAACAGCCACACCCTGCCTGCAACCGGTAACGACCAGCACAGCGAGGCAAAGAGCGGGGCGCATGAAGCGTAACTTGGACACAAACGTCTCCCTTGACGCTCGCAGCAAATGCAAGGCCTTAACATGAGACGTTGAGAAGCCATTAAACGTAAGGCTCGTATCGCAGGCGTATCATCGTCATCGAGGTGCAGTTATGACGACCGCAACCATCGTTCCTCTCAGCGAGTACCTCAGCACGACCTACCGGCCCGATTGCGACTTCCTCGAAGGCGAGCTTCTGGAGAGAAACATGGGAGAGCAGCAACACGGGGCCATTCAAGGCTTCTTTGTGCGATTCTTCGGCAACCACCGGAGCGATTGGCAAGTACGCGTACTTCCTGAACAGCGGGTGCAGGTTCGGCCTGAACGATTTCGCATTCCCGATGTATGTGTACTTCGATCCTCAGATCCGTGGGATCCAATTGTGCGGTTTGCGCCACTGCTGTGCATCGAGGTGCTTTCCTTCGCAGATTCCACGCGCTCCCTTCAGGATCGCGTCGACGATTATGCCGCAATGGGCGTCGAACACATCTGGGCCGTCGACCCCTGGAAGCGCCTCGGATACTACGCCTCAGCGAGCGGGTTCCAGCAGCCGGAAGATGGCGTGCTGCGGATTGCGGGAACGCCGATCGCTGTCGTGCTGGCCGAGGTTTTTGCCGAACTCGACCCAGCGTAGCCTGACCTACAACCGGCAAATCAACAACTCGCGCTCGTAGATCATCTCCGGCGGCAGATGATCGTGCAGCGCGATGAACAATTCCTCATGCCCGATGACCTCCTGCTTCCACTGCGCGCGGTCGACGGCTTGCAGCTCCTCGAACCTCTCGCGCGGCATGTCGAGGCCTTTCCAGTTCATGTCCTCGTAGTGCGGCGTCCAGCCGATAGGCGTTTCCTTGCCCTGCGCGCGGCCGCGAACGCGGTCCACCACCCACTTCAGCACGCGCATGTTTTCGCTATAGCCCGGCCACAGGAACTTGCCCTCGGCGTCCTTGCGAAACCAGTTGACGTGGAACACGCGCGGCGTGACGGTGAGTTCGCGCTGCATCTTGAGCCAGTGGCGGAAGTAGTCGGCCATGTTGTAGCCGCAGAAGGGCAGCATCGCCATCGGGTCGCGACGCACGCGGCCCACCGCGCCGCCGGCCGCAGCGGTGGTCTCCGACCCCATGGTCGCGCCGATGTACACGCCCGACGACCAGTTGAACGCCTGAAACACCAGCGGCATCGTCGTCGGTCGGCGTCCGCCGAACAGAAACGCCGAGATGGGCACGCCCGTAGGCGACTCCCACGCGGCCAGGTCGATCGAAGGACATTGCACAACCGGCGCGGTGAAGCGGCCGTTGGGATGCGCCGCGGGCTTGCCGGTTTTCTTGCCGATGGCGGGCGTCCATCGCTCGCCGCGCCAGTCCGTGCATTCGGCGGGCGGCTCGTCGGTCATACCTTCCCACCACACGCCGCCGTCGGGCGTCAGGGCCACGTTGGTGAAGATGGTATTGCGCGCCAACGTCGCCATCGCATTCGGATTGGTTTTTACGGAGGTCCCGGGCGCGACGCCGAAGAATCCCGCCTCCGGATTGATCGCGCGCAATCGACCTGTAGCATCGGGCTTGATCCACGCGATATCGTCGCCCACCGTCCACACTTTCCAACCGTCGAAACCAGCGGGCGGGATAAGCATGGCGAAGTTCGTCTTGCCGCAGGCCGAAGGAAACGCGGCGGCAACGTAAGTCTTCTCGCCGTCGGGCGACTCCACGCCGAGGATCAACATGTGCTCGGCCATCCAGCCCTCATCGCGCGCAATGTTGGAAGCGATGCGCAGTGCGAAACATTTTTTGCCCAACAACGCATTGCCACCGTAGCCCGAACCGTAGCTCCAGATTTCGCGCGTCTCGGGAAAGTGAACGATGTATTTGGTGTCGTTCTGCGGCCACTCAACGTCCTTCTCTCCCGGCTCCAGCGGCGCACCCACCGAGTGCATGCAGGGCACGACGCGCTTGATACCCTTGTCGATCTCGGCGAACACTCGCGCGCCAATCCGCGCCATGATGCGCATGTTGACCACAGCGTAAGCCGAGTCCGTAAGCTGCACGCCGATCTGCGACATGGGAGAGCCGATCGGCCCCATCGAGTACGGCAGCACGTACATGGTGCGCCCTTTCATGCAGCCGCGAAACAGCGTCTTCAACTTCTTGCGCATGACATACGGGTCTTCCCAGTTGTTGGTCGGACCGGCGCTGTCTTTTGAAAGCGAGCAGATAAAAGTGCGGTCTTCAACCCGCGCAACATCATTGGGCGACGACCGTGCGTAGTAGCAACCCGGCCACAGCTTATCGTTCAGCTTGGTAAACGTGCCCGCGTCCACCAGCTTCTGGCACAGCGCCTTGTTCTCCGCGTCCGAGCCGTCAATCCAGTGGATCGACGCCGGCTGCGTGAGCTCCGCCATTTTTTCCACCCAGCGGATAAGGTGTTTGTTGGTGGTCGGCACCCGCGTCGTTGTCGCCGCGCTTTTCATCACTGGCGCAACGCTCTTGTTCACCGTCGCCACGCTCTTGTTCACCGTCGCCGCACTCTTGGTTGCCTTCTCCGCGTTCTTGGTAGCTGAAGTCATTCAAACCTCCGGGTTTCTTACAGGGAACACCTGATTGACGGTAGGGTGCGGCTTCAGCCGCACCGCAAAGGCAATGAATCAAGACGGCTTTAGCCGCTGAGGGCGACGCCAAAGAACTTAATCAGCCTTCCCTTTAGAGTAGTCTCTCTAACCTTGTCTCCGGTAGGGGGAGAGATTTCGCAGGAAACAAGAATGCGCGGTTATCGGAATCCGGTCGCGTTGAAGTCCATGAACCTTTGCCGGTTCCCGTGGCATCGTACAGAATGAGCCATTAGAGGGAGTGAGAAGTTTATGGAGCAGCAAGGCAGCATGGGAAGACGGCCCCGGGTCGTTCTGGTAGGGGCCGGTTTCGGCGGCATTCATGCGGCGATGGAGCTGGGCAAGCTGCCCGGCAATTTGGCCATCGATGTCACCGTGGTCGACAAGAAGAACTACCACACGTTTCAACCGCTGCTCTACCAGGTGGCGTTGGCGGTGCTTTCGCCGGGCGAGATTGCGCGGCCGATCCGCTCGATTCTGCGCGACAACAAGAACACCGAAGTCATCATGGACGAGGTCACCGGCTTCGACGCCGCCGCGCGGCGCGTAGACCTCAAGAGCGGCACCGAGTTGATGTACGACTACCTGGTGGTAGCGACTGGTTCGACCCACAGCTACTTCGGCAAGGACGAGTGGGCAAAATGGGCGCCCGGCCTCAAGACCATCGAGGACGCGACTGAGATTCGCCGCCGCGTGTTGCTCGCCTTCGAACTCGCCGAGCGGCAGATGCTGGAGAGCGGAACGTATCCTCCGTTGAACTTCGTCATCATCGGTGGCGGGCCCACGGGCGTCGAACTCGCCGGGGCCATCTCCGACATCGCGAAGCTCTACATGAAGCGCGACTTCCGCCATATCGATCCCTCCATGGCGCAGGTGTTGATCCTCGAAGGCTCGCCGCATATTCTCGGCCCGTATCCTGAAGACCTGCAGCGCAAGGCCATCGAACAACTCGCGGCACTGGGCGTGACGACGCGCACCGGCGCGCACGTCACCGACGTTCAGCCCGGCTATGTGATGGTGGGCGATGAGCGCATCGAAAGTGTCTGCACCCTATGGGCCGCGGGCGTGCAGGCTTCCCCGCTGGGCAAGCTGCTGTCCGCGTCGCTCGGTTGCGAACTCGACCGTCGTGGTTGCGTCGTGGTCGATGACCATCTCAACCCGTTAGGCCATCCCGACGTCTTCGTGATCGGCGATCTCGCCCACTTCGAGCAGGACGGCAAACAGGTCCCCGGAGTCGCACAACCCGCAATGCAGATGGGCGACTACGCGGCCAAACGCATCCGCCTGCTTGTCGAAGGCAAAGCCGCGTCGCAGAAACCTTTCCGCTACTTCGACAAGGGAGACATGGCGACCATCGGCCGTCGGGCCGCCGTCGCGCGCATCGCCTGGCCGTTCCACGCGCACTGGAGCGGCTTCATGGCGTGGCTCACATGGCTGGTCGTACACATATTTTTCCTCATCGGGTTCCGCAACCGGCTGGCAGTGGTGAGTCAGTGGGCATACACCTACCTGACTTTTCAGGATGGCGTGCGACTCATCGTCGGCTCGCAGGACCTGCCGGGATGGAGCGCGTTGACCAACGCTCAGACATCGACTGCCGCGCCCATGAACGCCGCGACCGATGTTAAACCCGACCCCGCGACGCGCGCTGTCCGATAGGCGGCCCGCCGCGAATGTCCTATGCTGGTTGGATACATATGCCCGTGCAATGAGCAATAACGCAAAAAATGAATGAGGAACTCATGCAAGACAAACTGCAGGAACACGCAGCGACGGTCGCAGTCTCGCGCCGTCGCTTTCTTGAAGTCACCGGAGCCGCGCTCGCGGTCGTCGCGGCCGCCGCTCCGATTGCTGGGCAACAGCAAGGCCGGCAGGCGTCCGGGCCGAACCATCCTCCACCCTATGACAAGCAGACTGGGCCCGACAACCAAGCTCTGGCCGCCGAAAACCCCAGTTCGGTGTTGGGGGTCGAGACCGATTCCGGAACGGTGAACCCATTCAAATATTCGTTCTCGCTCGCGCGCAAGCGCGTCGAGAAAGGCGGTTGGACACGCCAGGTAACGCAGCGCGAGTTGCCGATTTCCAAGACCATGGCCGGCGTCGAGATGCGGCTCACCGCAGGCGGCGTCCGCGAGTTGCATTGGCACACGTCCGCCGAGTGGGCCTACATGATCTATGGCAACGCCCGCATCACGGCCGTCGACACCGAGGGCCGCAGCTTCGTGAACGATGTGGGCGAGGGCGATCTCTGGCTGTTTCCCGGCGGCATTCCGCACTCCATTCAGGGACTCGGACCGGATGGCTGTAGGTTTCTACTGGTCTTCAACGATGGCAGCTTCAACGAGTTTGAAACGTTCCTGTTGACCGACTGGTTTCATCACATGCCCAAAGAAGTTCTGGCCAAAAACTTCGGCGTGCCAGAGTCCACCTTCGACAACATTCCGCCGAAGGAGTTGTTCATCTTTCAGGCCGAACTGCCACGTCCGCTGGCCGAGGAGCGGCGACAAAGCGCCGCGGGGAGCGGTTCGATCGACGACGAGTTCGTTTTCCGGCAATCTCAGATGAAGCCGACTCAAACGACGGCCGGTGGCGAGGTGCGCATCGTCGACAAAAAGCTTTTCCCGGCGACCGACATTGCCGCCGCCATCGTGCGCGTCAAACCGGGAGGTTTGCGGGAGTTGCATTGGCATCCGCTCTCCGACGAGTGGCAGTATTATGTCTCCGGCCAGGGCCGCATGACGGTTTTTGAAGCTGGCGCGAAGTCCCGCACCTTCGACTTCCAAGCCGGCGACGTCGGCTATATCGAAATGTCGCGCCCACACTATATCGAAAACACCGGCAGCGAAGACCTGGTGTTCCTCGAAGTTTTTCCGGTCGCGACCTATAAAGACATCTCGGCCACCGAGTGGCTCGCGCATACCCCCTTCCGATTGACGAACGAGCACCTCAAAACGGGCGAAGACTTTCTGCGCAACCTGCCCAGGACGGAGGCCATCGTCGTTCCTCTTTAGCGATGCTGGCAGCGCAAATCAGGGCCTATTTCCTAAAGATATAAAAGCTGTCATCTCGACCGGAGCAAGTACAAAAACTGTCATCTCGACCGGAGCGCAGCGTAGTGGAGAGATCGCAGCATTCGTCTTCTTCCATGCCACCACGAAGCGGGGTGCCCCATGTCCGGATTTTCGGACATGGGACCTGCACACTCTCAACAACTAAACTAAAACCGCCTCCCACTCCCCCGCATCGCCCTGGCCATCGCCTCCAGCGCGCGCTCCGGGTTCCCCTCTGGCAGCGGCACCCTCATCTTCGCCGCCATGCGCGCGGCAATCTTCGCCGCCATCGCCGACCGCGTCTTTAGATCGAGGTCCAGCGCCCGCGCAAAAAAAGTTTCCATCACATGCAAGTCCGCAGGCTCCAGCCGCGCGACCGCATCGGACGGCAAGCCGCTCTCCGGCTCCACTTCCTTCTTCCTCGCAAAGAAGTCTTCACCGCTCAGAAACGCGTCCGCCGCGCGGTCGTCCGACGCAAGTTCATGCACCACCAGCGTCCCCGCCGCCATGTCGCCCAACCGCTTGTTCTTGCGATTGCACAGCATCGCAATCACGCCCGTGAAATAAAACCCGGGCAGATAATCGACAAAGCGCAGCAGGTTCCGGGCCAGCGCTTCGAACAGCGTAATCTGCCGTCCGCTGTCCTTGATCACGCGCAGCTTCATCACCCGCTTGCCCGGCGTCTGCCCGTGCCAAAGGGCTTCAAACAGCGAAAAATATCCCCAGAACAGAAGGAAATTGATGAAGATCACGGCCGCGATAAACCACTTGCCGAACGTGTCGATCTCTTGCACGCCCTTCGCGACTGGATTTCCGCTCGTGGAAATGGCGACGGCGATTCCGAACAGAATGTAGACGCCAAACTGAATGAGATGGTCGATCAGCACGGCCACAAAGCGGCTGCCAATGCCGGCCACCGGGAAGCGCAGATCCACCTGCTCGGGCGTTTCAATGTTAAGCTGGTCGACAAAGCCTCGTCGTTTAAATTCCGGCCGCTCGAACTCGCTCATGCTCACAAACCTCTGGATCGACTCTCGCAAGCATAACTGGAACCGCCTCGAAGCGCTCACCGCCCGCGTCGAAACCGACGGCGTGAAGTCGCTTGGCCCGGACGACCTGCGCGACTTCGGCCTGCTCTATCGCCAGTCCGCCGCCGACCTCAGCGCCGCGCGCGCCGACGGTGCCGCGCGCACGCTGGAGCAGTACCTCAACCGCCTCGTCGGCCGCGCCCACAACTTCGTTTACTCCGGTCGCAAGCTCGGCTTTCGCAGCCTGTGGGACTTCTTCGCCCACGGCTACCCGCGCCTGCTGCGCCGCCTCAGCGGTTATGTGGTGCTCTCCACGTCTATCTTCGTCCTCGGCGCGGTCCTCGGCACGCTGGTCTCCGTCACTCGCCCCGACTTCCAGCACGCCTTCATGAGCCGGCAAATGCTCGACGACCTCGACCACCACAAAATGTGGACCGAGCGCATCCTCTCGGAGAAGCCGCAAGAGTCCTCCGCGATCATGACCAACAACATCACGGTCTGCTTCATCAGCTTCGCGGGCGGAATCTCCGCCGGATTGCTCACCCTCTGGTCGCTTTTCTTCAACGGCCTCATGCTCGGCGTCATCGCGGTCGCGTGCGCGCAGCATCACATGGCGCTCAGCTTGTGGAGCTTCGTGGCCGCGCACGGCGCTCTCGAACTCCCCGCCATTTTCCTCGCCGGGGCCGCGGGCCTGCGCATCGCTTCCGGCATCCTCTTCCCCGGAATGCTGCGCCGCCGCGACTCTATCGCCCTCGCCGGCTCGGAAGCCGTCCAACTCGTCGCGGGCATCATCCCCATGCTCATCGTCGCGGGCACGCTCGAAGCCTTTCTCTCCCCCACTCACGCCCCCATCGCGCTGAAGTTCGCGGTCGGCGCACTGCTCTTCACCGCGCTCTGCTTCTGGCTTGGCGAAGGCGGACGGAAAACAGTGAATAGTGAATAGTGAGTAGTGAATAGTGAGTAAAATGCCGCGAGCTAAACCTTTGCGCTTGCAGTTCAGGTATATGCACTCAAAACTCGAACAAACAACTGGGAACTGACAAAACGGAACTGACAAAACTGACAACCAAACTGCTTTTGCTTTATTCACTACTCACTATTCACTGCTTCACAACAACCCCTGCGCCTTCACCTCAAGATATTTACTGATCGCGTTCACCC
>JALYTE010000255.1 GCA_030854435.1 Acidobacteriota bacterium
GCCTACATCAGCCGTCGCCGCACGCACAGCTTCCTCGCGCTCTTTGAACTCAAAACGCAAACCCTGAGCTTCCCCGCGCCGTCCACCGGCAACGACTCCGCGCCCAGCTTCTCGCGCGACGGCAAATACCTCGCATGGCTCCGCTTCCCCTTTACCAGCGCGGGCGAGTTCGCCGGCAATCGCACCTCTGCGAATCCGTGGTCGATTCAACTCGACGACCTCGCGACCGGCACAACCCGCACGCTCTTCACGCCGGGAGTCAACCAGCCCGGCAGCGCTGAACCGCGCATGTCGACTGGCGAACCCCGTCTCTTCTTCGCCGCTGGCAACAAGGTCCTATTTTTCTCGGAAGCCGATGGATGGGTTCACCTCTATTCCATTGATTCCGCTATTTCCGCGCCACCGATCCTGCTGACCTCCGGCAAGTCCGAAGTCGAAGACGCGACCATCAGTGCCGATGGAAAATCGCTCCTCTATGCCACGAGTGCGCCAGATGGCTATGCTTATGCGGGCCCAAGCGGCGGATTCCGCGAGCCAAATTTTCTGGAACTACCCGGTGCCGACCGCCGCCACATTCTACAGATTCGTTTTGAACATCTTTCTGAAAAAACAAAAAGCATAAGCTTCGGCGATGGCATCGAGACACATCCCATGTTGGCGGGAGACGGTACAGCGATAGCCGCGCTCGTCTCCGATGCCCGGACCCCGATGCACCCCGCACTCATCGACCACGACCGCAGTGCCCCCAAACCGCTGCACCCCGCCGCGCTTCCGAAGGATTACCCCGCCGCCGCGCTGGTTACGCCGCAACAAGTCCTCTTTCCCTCTTCCGACAAACTGTTTCAACTCCATGGCCAACTTTTTCTTCCGAAGCAAGAGGCAGATTCCTCCGCTGCGCTACGGAATGACAAAGGGACGCTGCGGAATGACAAAGGAGTTGCGCTTCGGAATGGGAATGACAAAGGGGTCGTGCGCAAACACCCCGCGATCCTCTTCTTCCATGGCGGCCCCAAGCGCCAGATGCTGCTCGGCTACCCGGCGATGGGCTACTACTCGAACGCCTACGCGATGAACCAGTACCTTGCGTCTCGCGGTTACATTGTGCTCAGTGTGAACTATCGTGGCGGCATCGGCTACGGCCTTGACTTCCGCCAGTGCCAGCACTGCGGCGCGGACGGCGCAGCCGAGTATGCCGACGCGCTCGGTGCGGCCGCCTACCTGCGCTCGCGCCCCGATGTCGACACGGCGCACATCGGCATCTGGGGTGGGAGTTACGGCGGCTACTTCGTCGCGCTCGCGCTGGCCCGCAACTCCGACATCTTCGCCGCCGGCGTCGACTTCCACGGCGTGCACGAGTGGGCGCGCGAGGACAACGCCGCCGCAGACTGGCTGCGCGGCTCGCTCGCCGACCAGGAGCGCATCGCCGCCCTCGCCCACGCGTCCTCTCCCATGGCCGATGTCGCCAAATGGCGCTCACCCGTGCTGCTCATCCACGGCGACGACGACCCCGACGTCGCCTACACCCAAACGACGATGCTCGCCGACGCACTCCGCGCGCGCGGCGTCCACGTCGAAGAACTCATCTTCCCCGACGAACTGCACGGCTTCCTGCTCCACAAAGACTGGCTGGCCGCGTATCAGGCCGCCAGCGATTTCTTCGACCGCACGCTGAAGCCAACAGGTTCCAAACGGAAAATTCCCGATTGACCTATGCTTTGTCATGACAAAGTTGAGGTGAGCCGCAGCAGCCAATCTCTTGCCCACTCCGCTAAAATGAACAAGACCGACACTTCGCAAAGGACTCCTCAAGAATGAGCACCAGCACCACCACCCCGCTCGTCGCACACATCGACACCCTCACCAAAGCCGCTGGCCTCACCATCGCCGACTCGGCCTCCGGCCAGGACTACACCGGCCACCCCACCACCCGTTTCACGCTCGCCCTCGCCGCTGACCCAGCCAAGACGCAATCCCTTGAATTGAGCGAAGCGTTCGACGCCGGCAACCTCGCTTATGCCACAGAACTGGCAACCTACTTCGCCGAAAGCGCGCGCCGCCTGCGCAACCCGCGCCCCGACTGCTACCTCGCGATGATCGGCCTGCCGCTCAGTTTCTCGAAGTTCGGCTGGCCTTTCCACGGGTCTACATCCGGCGCGGACACCTCGCTGGTGCATGGCGAAGTGAACCTCGAAACCGGCGAGCCGAGCGCCTTGCACGCGAAGATTTCCGCCTCGCTCACCCAGACCTTTGCCGAAGTGGTCACCGCGCTCGAACAGCCCTTCGCCGAGAGCTTTATCTACAACGCGGTGCGCAAGACCATGGACCAGGGCCAGCTCGAACTGACCAAGTCCGGAAATCGCCAGCCTGTGCCCGTCACCACCCGCTATTACAGTACAAAGCAGAATATCTTCATCTTCAACGACACCGACGCCGCCAAACGCAGCGACTTCATCACCGCCAAAGTCTTCTGGCAAAGCGGAATCCTCGGCGGGGGCACGCCGGTGTGGATCGCCGACCCCCGCGACGCGCAGTACCTCAACACCACCATCGCCGAACTGAAGTCAGCCGCCGCAAAACTCGCCGCCGACGGACTGCTCAAACTCTCGGACGACGGCGACTCCGCCGCTCCTACGCCGGAACTCCTGTCTCGCGACGCACGATTCCGCGCCGAAGTTGAAGACGCGCTTACCTTCATCAAGCCCCACTTCAACGAAGACATGCGCGGTGGCCACACGAATATGTAAGTGCAGGAGGGCCACCAGTCGGACAAGCGAAATTGGCTAGAAGGTGCGGACTCCTTCTTCGACGACCAGGGCGTCGACGTCGAGGTTGAGGGCGAGGCCGAGGGCGCGGAAGCCTTCATGCCAGGTCGATGTCCAGTGGGTTGAGCCGCTGCGACGCAGGAGGTCGTTCCAGATGTTCTGGGCCTGCCAAAGGTTGACCTCCATCGGCAGCAGGCGCAGGC
>JALYTE010000260.1 GCA_030854435.1 Acidobacteriota bacterium
GTATCGGAAGGGATCGACGCCGTCAAACAGGGGCCTAACGATCTGCTCGATGCAGGCGCAGAATACATCCGGGCACGCCCCTACGCCGTGGTCGGCTTTGCCCTCGCGCTGGGTTATCTGGTGGGTCGTCTTCGTAGCTGAGGACAACAACTATCGCTTTGCGCGTGGGAGTTGGTTGGCGTCGGAAGGTCACGGGCATTTGTCGGCGACCCGCGCTTAACTCCTGGCCGTGGCGCAGCGCATTTGCACTGCGAAACTGGCCGCGGTATAGCGTCGAACTGCGTACTGAAAACTCTGTACTTTGAGCGAAGAGCGACGCGCAACGAGAAGCGAACCGCTCCGGGCCCCGGACCTCCGGCGATACCTCTTGTTTCGTTTGTTCATGACTCCATAACTCGCAAGATTTGGAGTCTCCGGTAAACCCGGGCGGCTCACCTGACACTCTGATGGCTCCCGCGGTATTTTCGCCGCACTATCCTGGCGATGCTCTCGAAGACCATAGGTCGCGGACATATACCTGCCAATCCCGGGAGAAAAGATGAAGAGCGTCACCGCGGTGATCGCAGCCGCATGCTTTGCCTTTGTCACGTCCGCTCAAGCCGTCGTCATCACCGATTGCTGCGATTGGGCGACAGGCTGGACGTTCTCTTCTTACGGGATAGGCGCTGGAACGGCCACGGCGGTGGTTGAACCTACGGGCGGCAATCCCGGGGCACGCCTAAACGTCACCACCGTTACGCCTACCCCGTCGGACACGGCCTTGGGGACCGCAGTGCTGACCACGGCCACCACGGTGGCGCCGTTACCGGGTGCGACGTTTGCGCTCAATCTTGATGCCTTGAGCGGCGCCGGCGGCTTCGGACAAGGACAGGCGATTCAACTTCTTGTCGCACAAGGAGGCTCCGTGTATGCGCTTCCGGTGGGTGTCTCCGGCTTTCCGCTCGCGACATTCACCACGCTCACGTTCAACGGGACTTTCAACGCCGGCTCGTTCTCCAAGATTTCCGGAGCCGGACCCACAACGCCCGCCTTCGACGGCGCGACCGCAACGACGTATGGCTTCGCAGCTGGAAACTCCATGAGCGCAACGCTCACCCAGTACTACGACAACTTTCGTCTGACGATCCCATCCATCGGTGGTCCACCTCCACCTCCACCTCCACCTCCGGCAGCCGCGGCCCCAATCCCGACGTTGTCCGAATGGGCGTTCCTCGTGCTTGCTCTGCTGCTTGCCGTGTGGGGAGTCGCTGCGGTTAGGCGCAGACAATAGTCACGCTGCGGCGGTACGTTCCATGCGGTTGTACCGAGCTGAGTTCTTTGTTCCTTGAACGAAGAGCGACGCGCAAACCAGTCGAGCTTCGGCCCGCACCCAGTCGCAGCGCCGAGTACTTCGGACTGGGTGCCAAGAGCCACGCCCGCGGCTACACGAGCGTAACGGCGGCTCGGAGCTACCGCTTCATACCGACGCGTCGCACGGCGTGCTGTGTACCGGGTCCGCAAGGCCTCCAGCGGCCTCCTGGGGCTTCGCTCCTCGCTCGGAGCAGTGGGAGGTAGGTGCTGAGGACTGCGGCTTCGTACAGAGGGCTGGAAGGGCCGGCTGTGGGCTTCGTGTAGTTCGCTCTCGGTACTCGGCAGCATGGACGCCGGGTGCGAAGAGCGCGAAGTGGGTCGAACGACAACTAGGGGCTCGAGCTCAGGACTCCCTACTGCGCACCAATGGTGAAGCGACAGCCGCGGGGACTGCTAATACTACTGTGTTAGAAAATAAGAACTTATCCGTAAATAATGTTTATGGTCAATGGGACTTTCCGGAACGCGATGATCGCCGCCGCGAGATGATTGAGGCCGAGGAAGCTGTGTTCGAGTTTCTCGTATCGCACCAGCAGCTTCCGAAAGCGATTGAACCAGCTGTGCGCGACCTCCACAATCCATCTCCTGGCGCGCTTCGTCGGATGCCGCCGCTTCTCTTTGGCTTCTTGACCACGCCCTTTGACGTGTGGGATGTAGCCGTGTTCTTCGATGATGCGCAGTGCCAGTTTACCGGTATAGCCAGCATCGGCGCACAGGTGCTTGCTGCGTCGCTCGGAGGGCGTCGGACGTTCCACCACGACGGCATCAAGAACTGCGGCAAGCTGGCTGACATCATGGCGATTTGCTCCGGTCACGACGATCGACAGCGGGACGCCACGGCCGTCCACCAACAGATGACGCTTGCTCCCATTTTTTTCCCCGATCCGTCGGATTCGGTCCGACGGCTTCTTGCGCCAACGGTGCCTTCATCATCGCCCCGTCGATACTCTGCCATCGCCACGCGATTCCTTCCAGGTCATCGTATTCGGCCAACCCGGCCTTCCAGAGCCCTTCAAACACGCCGGCTTTCTGCCACTCCAGAAAGTGTTTGTGAATTGCGCTCGGGCTCCCGAAGCGTTCGCTCGGCAATGCCTTCCATTGACAGCCTGTGCGCAACACATAAACGATGGCCTCGAACACCAGCCGCGGATCTTTCGGTTTACGTCCGCCACCAGCCTTGCGTACATATTCCTTGGTCGCCTCACGCCTCCGCTCTGGAATCAATGGCTCGACCCGCTGCCAGAAGTCATCCGAAACGACCCATGCCGGCAGCCGTCTTTTCGTCGTACCTTTCGCCATCCCTGATCTCCCAAGATCGGACCCGCCGAGATGGGAAAGCAGTGTATCATGTTAATTACGGATAAGCTCTAAGTCATTATAGCGACTTCTTCAAGTGTTTTGGGAGGAGCGCCATGGGACTGAGTCTGGAAGCGCGGTTCGAGAGGTACTGTGACGCGATGGTGGCGACGATGATGCACGCGGATCGGGAGCAGCCCGGGCGCTGGTATCTGAAGGGGTTGGTGCTGCCGGGCGGGCGCAAGAGCGTGGAGCCGATGGCGGCGCGGGTACAACCGGAGCGGGTGCGTTCGGCACACCAGTCGACGCATCACCTGGTGGCCGAAGCACCGTGGAGCGACGAGGCGATGTTGGCGGCGGTGGCCAAGAAAGTGCTGCCCAAGCTGGCGGGCGCGGACGCGCCGGTGTTTTGGATTGTGGACGACACGGGTTTGCCGAAGAAGGGTAAGCACTCGGTAGGGGTGGCGCATCAGTATTGTGGGCAGACGGGCAAGCAGGACCATTGCCGGGTGGCGGTGACGCTGTCGCTTGCCACGCACCAAGGTAGTCTTCCCGTGGGCTTTCGTCTGTACCTGCCGCGCGAGTGGACCGACGATGCGCTGCGCTGCCGCCAAGTTGGGGTGCCGAGCGCGGTCGGCTTTGCGACCAAGCCGCAATTGGCCTGGCAGCAGATTGAGGCGGCGTTGCAGGCAGGCTACCCACGCGGCACGGTGCTGGCGGATGCGGCCTATGGTGACGAGACTGCTTGGCGCGAGAAGCTGGCTGGACGAGGATTGACGTACGCGGTGGGTGTGCGGCCGGCGACGACGGTGTGGTGGGGCGAACATCAACCTGCTGCCGAGCCGGTCCGCGAGCGTGGCGCCGGCAGGCCGCGCAGCCGGCTGCGGCGTGATGCGCAGCATCAGCCGATCGCGGTGGTGGACTTGGCGCGGGCACTGCCGGCGCGCAGTTGGCGCAACGTGACGTGGCGGCAAGGGGTATCGCAACCGCTCAGCTCGCGCTTCGCGCGGGTGCGCGTGAGTGCGGCGAACCGCGACCGGCCACGCGCCGAGGAATGGCTGATCATCGAGTGGGCGGGTGATGCCGATGAGCCCGCGCACTATTGGTTCAGCAACCTCCCCGAGGCTATGCGTTGGCAGCCCATGGTCGACACCGTGATGGGCCGCTGGCGGATCGAGCGCGATTACCAGGAACTCAAGCAGGAACTCGGCCTGGGCCACTTCGAAGGACGAAACTGGAGAGGATTTCATCATCACGCGAGCCTGTGCATAGCCGCCTACGGATTCCTGATGCTGGAGCACCTGTCTGGCGCTAAAAAAAACTCCGCTC
>JALYTE010000294.1 GCA_030854435.1 Acidobacteriota bacterium
AAACCCGCAAAAGGTGTCTACAAGTGGTTCGAGATTCAGCCGAGCTACATGATATCCCCCAGGCGTACGGTGGTCGTCGATCGGGAGCACGCGATGTCCGCGCTCGCAGCGCTGCTTCCACGCGTCAACGGAGGCGGTGGCCGCCGGCAGCAGGTCCAGGCAGCCGTCGAGCTTATCAACGAGGCGGCCAATCCGGAGAAATTTCTGGATACCGCAGCTTCGTTCGCGCTCAAGCCCGGACGGTACGCGCCAAGCGCGGGGAAGCTCGGCAGCATCC
Source organism: Acidobacteriota bacterium (assembly GCA_030854435.1). Taxonomy (GTDB): domain Bacteria; phylum Acidobacteriota; class Terriglobia; order Terriglobales; family Acidobacteriaceae; genus Granulicella. Next base: position 278 of record JALYTE010000294.1, read on the forward strand.
CCATCGAAGCCCGCCTCGCGCTCGAGATGATGACGCATGAAGCCGCCGAGCGGCGTGCACTCGAGGGAGAACTGTCCGTACTGGAGGAACGCTGGAAGGAAGCCGAGGAGATCGCCGCCATCTCGGACGACATGTTCCTGCCGTCATCGGTTACCGACTTCATCAAGAAGCTGCGCTCATGATGCCGCCGTACCGTCGCTGGAACCGCGTGTGCTCGCCGCGGTGTATTACGCCGTCTCATCGACCTGGGAGCACAGATGGCAACACCGCTACTTGAATTTTTCGGGCTCGTGCCCGGAGCGTCCAAACGTGGCACGGTCGATGTCATCGCCCCCGTGCGCACGTTCGCGGATGTCATTCTGCCGCCCCGTACGCGGCAGACACTCGAGCTCGCTCTGGCGCAGGTGCGCAACCACGATCTCATCTTCAGGCAGTGGGGACTGGGCGAGAGGCATGCGACTGGACTGGGACTCGCCTTCAACTTCGCGGGACCTCCTGGAACCGGGAAGACTATCTGCGCGGAAGCAATTGCACAGACACTGGGCCGCCGGCTGCTGGTTGTGCGCTACTCCGAGATGGAATCAATGTGGGCGGGAGAGACACCCAAGAACGTTGCTGCCGTGTTTCGTGTGGCTACGGAACAGGGAGCCGTGCTGTTCTTCGACGAGGCGGACGCGATCGCGGCTCGCAGATCGAGCAGCGTGTCGCACCCGATGCAGCGCGAATCCAACACCACGGTCAACGTGCTCCTGCGCGAGCTGGAAAACTTTAACGGTGTCGTAATCTTCGCGACGAATCTCGCCGCCAACTTCGACCCCGCGTTCGAGCGCCGCATACGGACCCACGTGCTGTTCGAGCGCCCCGGCATCGATGAGCGCGAGCAGATCTGGCGCGTGCAGATCCATCCCGACAAGACCCCGCTAGCGCCCGACGTGGATTTCCACACACTCGCGACCACGTTCGATGCGAGCGGTGGCGAGATAAAGAACGCGGTACTCAAGGCGGCTGCGAGCGCCGCAGCCGAGCCCGCGACTACCGCACCGCGCGCGATACACCAGGCGCATTTTGAATCGGCGATGCGCGAAGTGCTCGGGGCGAAGAGCATCATGCGGCAGTCGCTGTTCGAAGGCGAAACCACGCCCCAGGACGACTCGGAAAAACGCATCATGACTGCATTCGAGTCTGCGCAGACGCGCTGGGCGGCAGCGGTGCGCACCACTCTGTTCGTCGCAGGCGCCGCGCTCCTCCTCGGCGCGGCGGCACTCCTTGTGGCACTGTTCAGATAGCGGGGCCACTACCTGTCAGCGACCTGACAAAAATGAACCATCACGCCGAATGTGTGTATCGCCTTCCAGCATTTGGCGTGCGCTTAACATTTGTGAAGTTCGGTCGTCAAATGTTTGTCACGTGCCTGGAAGGCATGTGCGTCAAACCAAGGAGAAGGTTCGAAAATGAAATTGCAACTCTTGACGGTAGCGGCGGCAGCCCTCATGGCAGCGCCAACACTGCATGCCCAGGCTACCCCCGCTCCCGCGCAGGCAAGACACTCCCAGATGGGACCGCGTCACGGGCATTATGGAAACATGATGAAAGAGCTGAATCTCACCGCTGACCAGCAGGCGAAGGTCAAGGCGATTCATGCGAAGTACAAGTCGCAGATGAAAGCATCCGCAACGACGTTCAAGCCCGATCGCGACGCGATGAAGACAGCACGTGCTCGTGGCGACAGCGCTGGAATGCGCGCGGCGCGCACCAAGCTTCAGGCGGACATGGCGCCGCGTCGCCAGGTCCATGACCAGGAGCTGAACGAAGTCCGTGGCGTTCTCACGCCCGCGCAGCAGGAGAAGTTCGATGCTACCCGCGCAAAGAAGGAGGCGCAGCAAGGCAACGGACACGGCAGGATGGGTAGGCGCGCCCTGAAGCCGGCAGCGTAACAC
>JALYTE010000295.1 GCA_030854435.1 Acidobacteriota bacterium
GGCAAGACGCGTCCGGGGGACTTCGGCGCGGATGTGATGCACCTGAATTTGCACAAGACGTTTTCTACGCCGCATGGCGGGGGCGGTCCTGGGTCGGGGCCTGTAGCCTGCAAGAAGATTCTGGAGCCGTTTCTGCCTACGCCGGTTGTGAAGACCAACGCCGATGGAACGCTGGGCTTCGACTACAACCGCCCGCAGAGTGTTGGCAGGGTGAAGGCCTGGTATGGAAACTTTGGAATGTTCATCCGCGCGCTGGCGTACATTCTTGCCAACGGACCTGACGGTTTGCGCCAGACGACGGAAGACGCCGTGTTGAACGCCAACTACATTCGCGCGAAACTCGAAGGCACATTCGATCTGCCGTACAAGGCGCGGTCGCTGCATGAGGTCGTGTTCTCCGACAAGCTACAGGCGAAGAATGGCGTCAAGACAGGCGACATGGGAAAGCGCTTGATCGACTACGGTTTCCACGCGTACACGGTGAGCTTTCCGCTGGTGGTGAGCGGCGCGATGATGATCGAGCCGACCGAAAGCGAGTCTCGCGAGGAATTGGATTTGCTGGTCGACGCGCTGAAGCAGATTGCGCGCGAGGCGGCGGAGAATCCGGAGCTGGTTACGAGCGCTCCGCATACGACGCGGCTACAGCGGCTGGACGAAACCGCCGCCGCGCGCAAGCCAATTCTGCGTTGGAAAGCGCCACCGGCTGGCACACCGCTGACGGCGGATAGTGCGGCGAAGGAGTGGTAAGCACGTGTCCATCTACTACGACCGCAAGCTCGAACTTGAGAAGCATGAGTTTCAACTTGGCCCTGAGCGCGGGCGGTTGGCGGTGACGCTCGACGTGCTCACCGATGCGCTGATCCTTATCGGGCAGCACGGCGTTTATTGCAGAACCTCTCAAAATCCACGCAATCCCGAGCTTCCCGCGCTCGACTTGCAGCGGGTGATGGCGGACATCGATGGTGCCAAGCAGCTTGTGTCCGATGTGCTACAGCAGTTGACTGCGCAGGCGCGCAAAGCAGAAGGGCCAGCATCATAAGCTGGCCCTTCGCTTCATTTCAAAGTCCCGTTTACTTGGCTACGACCTTCACGGACTCGTCGACATCGGCCCAGCGGATGTGCAGTTCGGCGGACTTGCCGTGGACGTGCTCGAAGCTGATGCTCATCTTTTCCTGCGGCGAAGCGATGGGTTTGGCCGTCATGGGCGTGCGGCCGAGGTCCATGTCCTGTTTGTAAACCGTTCCCCATTGGCCCGTCTGCTTGTTTACGATGAGCTGCCACGCAGTCCCGTGGGCTTCGGGAATGGAGTAGATGGTGTAGGTCCCGGCCGGGACATCGAGCGTGCCAATCTTCAGGTCTGCGGCGGTGATGAGCGTGGTCGCGGGGTTCGCGCCGGTGCGCCACACTTTGCCGTAGGGAACATTTTCGCCGCCGATCATCTTGCGGCCCCGCAGCGAGGGGGCGTTGTAGTTGATGGTGACGGACTTGCCGTCGAGCGTGGCCGTCGCGGTCGCCGCGGGCGAGGCGAGAGGTTTGCCCCCGACCGAAACGCCGTGGTCGGTAACGGGTGCGGCTTGAGCGTACGCTGCCGAGGTGGCACAGGCCAGCGCGAGAAGTGCGGTCGAGAGAACGGTGTTGCGGAATATAATCTTCATGGGCTCTATGCTACGCTTAATTCATGCGCCCGTAGCTCAGCTGGATAGAGCGGCAGCCTCCGAAGCTGTAGGTCGGAAGTTCGAATCTTCCCGGGCGCACCACAAAAGCAGGGAACAGTAAACAGCCAACAGTAAACAGCGAGCGACTGTTGGGCGCGAGGCTGACGCTATTTCCAGGCGTCGACGGTGACCGCTCGGCTGCCGTCTTGTGCGAAACGTTGCAGGAGCAGGTCGGTGGCGCGAACGGTTTGGCTGCGGTCCGCGCCCAGGGTGGCGTGGTAGCCGTCGTGGAGCAGGACGTTTGAGCCTCTGCCGCTGCGGCGCGCGCGTGAGATGCCGCGATTTACATTCGCCACAATCTGCTCGGCGGGAATCGGGTTCCAGTCCATGCCCATGGCGTTCCATTGCACGGTGGTGAGGCCGAGTTCCGCGGCGATGCGCAGCACTAATGGGCGACGCGCGCCGTGGGGCGGGCGGAAGTAGTGGACGGGCGCGCCCAGGGCGTCTTCGAGCGCATCGTTGCAGCCGCGCAGCTCATTCCGAATGCGCCGCGCGGACTGCCAGGCGAGCCACGGATGCGTCACGGTGTGGTTGCCGACGAGATGCCCGGCGGCGTGGACTTTGCGTGCGAGACCAGGGCGCTGGCGGACGAAACTTCCGATCATGAAAAAGGTCGCCCTGACGTTGTGACGGGCGAGCACTTCGAGCAGGGCTTCGGTGCAGGCGGCTTTGGGGCAATCGTTGGGGCCGTCGTCGTAGGTGAGTGCGACTTCGCGAGGGTCGTTGCCGGAGATGAGCGTGCGCCCAAAGATCTGCGACTGCGGGCGCAGCGCGCCATTGACCCAAGTCGCGGCGATACCGGCGGTGACGCCAGCTCCGGTTGCGAGTTCAATGAGCGACATGACTACTCCGCGGCGGCCGTAGAGAAAGTGTGAGCAACATGCGCTCCCCCTGAACCATCTTATGCAAGACTCAGTAGGGATGGGACCTCCGACGATCATGCCACACCCGGAAAAGACGCCGCGCGATGAACGCCGCCCGATTTGCGCGGTCGCGGTGCTATGTCTGACCTTCGGATGGCTTGCGGCGCAGGCGCAGAATACTCCTGCGGGCACAAGTTCCGCGCCAGTGGTGGATAGCGCGACGCCAGGTCCGGTGGCTTTGCCTCCTCGCGCTCCGGCAATAGACGCCAGTGTAGAGTCCAGTCCCGTACCGGGTGTTCCGATCAGCGTGTACGTGCCCGCGCCGACCGAGATCGCAGTCAGGCTACAGCAGTCCGCCGACTCCGGCCATGCGCGTAACGGAGACAGGCTTAAAGCCACGCTGGCGTCGGCGGTGAAGATGTCCAATGGGCATATGTTGCCTGCGGGCACGCCGGTTGCCGTAACAGTGTTGGCTGTCGCTGCCGCGGGCAAGCTGGAGAGTCGCGGAGAGTTGACGCTACAGGTGACGCATGTCGGCCCGGTCCGCGCGCTGCCCGATGCGCGGACATTTTTCGGACAGAAAGGCCGCAAGGACATTGCGGACAGCGCTCCGGCCAAAGGCACTGAAGCGAGTGTGGCGGCGGGAACGGTGTTGCGGTTTCATGTGCCCGTGTTGCCGCGCTAGGCGTTCTTCAGCAGCGCGAGGACTTCGTCGGCGTGGCCTTCGGGCTTCACCTTCGAGAAGACGTGCAGCAGGCGCTGATTGGGGCCGATGACGAATGTGGTTCGTTGGATGCCGCTGACGAGTTTGCCGTACATGTTCTTGGGCTTGATGACGTCGAAGTATTTACAGACGACCTGATCTGAATCGGCGAGGAGAGGGTAGGGAAGGTCGTATTTTTCCTGAAACTTTTTCTGCGCTTTGACGGTGTCGCGAGAGATGCCGAGAACGATGGCCCCAGCTTTCTGGAGTTTCTCAAACTGGTCGCGAAAGCCGCAGGCTTCGATGGTGCAGCCGGGCGTGTCGGCCTTCGGGTAGAAGAAGAGCACGACGGGCTTGCCGGTGAAGTCGGTGAGGTTGACGGCGTGGCCGTCCTGGTCTTGAAGGGTGAAGTTTTCGATGTGGTCGCCTGGCTGCATTGGCAGTGCTCCTCGGCTTTTATCGTACTCGACTCGGAGACGGCGGCAAGAATTGCATTCGGAACCGGCAAGCGATACATTGCGTGTAACCTCCGGAGATCAAATGCATATCATCCCCACCGCGCTAGCCCTCGCACTCTGTCTCGCCGCTGCGACGCCTCGGCAGCAATCGCAGACCACGCCTCCTGCGCCGCAGACCACGCCAGCTACGCAGCAGTCCACGCCCGGCCCGCAACTTCCTGCCGCAACGCCCGCCAATACCCTCACACAGAATGTCCGCCTGGTCATTCTCGATGGCGTCGTGGTCGACAAGAAGGGCAACGCCGTCACCGACCTCAAGCGCGACGAGTTCCATATCGCCGAAGACGATCAAGCGCAGGACATCCGCAACTTTGAAGTCCCTGGCCGCTTCACTCCCTCGCCCGACATCAACATCGATTCCACCGCCGACCTCGACCGCCTCGCGCCCCGCGCTCCGGTCAACATCGTTCTGCTCGACGAATTCAACACCCGCTTCGAAGACATGGCCTTCGCCCGCTACTCGCTCAAGAAGTGGCTCGAAAAGCAGCCCGTCAAACTCGACACTCCCACCATGCTGGTCGCGGTCGACCTCCAGCACTTCACCGTGCTGCGCGACTATACGGAGAACAAAGACGAGATCGTCAAAGCGCTCGACCACCACTTCGCGGCGTACCCCTGGCAGGCGCATCAGTTTGCGTGGGTGTCCGCGCGCTACACGACCGCCTTTCTCACTTTGAGTCGCGTGGCCGAGGCCACCGTCGGCCATCTCGGCCACAAGAACATGATCTGGCTGGGTCGCGGCTTCCCGACCATCAACCTGGCCAACGTCGCCATCGACGGCCAGAACCAGATCCACTCCGCCGTCCAGCATACGGTCAACGAACTGCGCGACGCCCGGGTCACGCTGTACACCATCGACCCCGCCGGCCTGATGATCGATGCCAGCGGTTACGGCTCTGCCGCGCAACTGTACTCGCCCTTTGGCGGCGACCCCAACTTCGAGGATCTCGCCCGCGCCACCGGTGGCCGTACCCTGCACGGCCGCAACGATGTCGACGCGGACATCGGGGCCGCCATCCGTGACGGCGCCAGCCTCTACACCCTCACGTATCGTCCCACCAACTCGATCACCGACATCGAAAAGTTCCATCGCATCAAGGTCACGCTCGACCGCCCCGGCCTCATCTTCGTCACGCGCCAGGGCTACTATCCCGCCACGCGCCCAGCGCGGACCACCCGCGACGGCCAGGTCGGTCGCCGCCTCGCCAACGAACTCATCACCGCGTCCGACAGCAACATGGCGTACGACGCGATCGGCTTTACCGCCCAGGCCTCTGCCACGGACGCCAACGATGTCAAGATCACGGTCGAACCGCGCGGCATGTCCTGGTACACCGTCCCCGACGGCTCCAAGCCTCGGTTTACACGGCTCATCGTGATCTCTACCTTCTTCGACCGCAAGGACAAAGAACTGAAGCGGGGCGGAGGCGTGTACACCTTCCAGGCCCCGGCTTCGGCCCCAAAGGCCGGGCGCATCGACATCCCTGTCGTCTTCAAACTCAAGCTCGAACCTGTTCCCAAGGCCGTTCGCGCGCGTCTCGTAGTGCGTGTCGAGGCATCGGGCAGAATGGGGACCGCCGACCTCACGCTTGGCCCGGGGGCGTCCGCAAAGTCATCCAGCGCATTGGGCGTCAACACCGCCCCCGCGTCGCCTCCAACTTCGACCGCGCCCGGAAAGTAGGCGCTGGCGCAGGTCGAGCGGGGCACGGAGCTTGTGCTGTTGTTCGCGAAGTCCGAAAACGCACTGGCCTCGTAAGCCCTCAAACGCAGCGGAATTTTGAACGCGTCCTGGCCGCAGTGTCCCGCCAGTTGGGTTCTCTACCGCACCCCACCCAGCAACTCCACCAGCCTTCTAAAACCCGCCGCTCGCGCCGCTGCATTTTCGGCGCTGGCATTGGGGGCCTCGCCCGCGCGCATGAAGCCATGCCC
>JALYTE010000296.1 GCA_030854435.1 Acidobacteriota bacterium
GGCCGGGGAGGGCGGCGAGGGCTTCGAGGAGGTCGGCGAGTTCGGGGCGGCGAAGGTTTGTGGCTGTAGATGGAAGGCCCGGGGCTAAAGCCCCTTTGCGAGCGGTTGTTTCAGGGGCCTGAAGGCCCCTGCTCCCTCCGAAAATGCCGCTGCTCCCTCCGAGAAGGTCGGCAGTGGGCAGGAGTTGGGGATCGAGGTCTTCGCCGTAGCAGGTGGTGTCCTGGCCGATGAGGGTGATTTCGCGCACGCCTTGCGCGATGAGGTTCTGGGCTTCTGCGAGGATCGAGCCGATGCGGCGGGAACGGAACTTGCCGCGGAGTTGAGGGATGATGCAGAAGGTGCAGGGATGGTCGCAGCCTTCCGCGATCTTAATGTAGGCGGACGAGCGTGGGGTGGAGAGGATGCGGGGGGTGTATTCGTCGGCGAGGTAGGTGGGGAGGGCTGCGGTGGCTCCGTGCCACTCGGCGCGGGAGAAGCGGCCTTGTTGTTCGCGGAGGTCGCCTTCGGGGCGGGAGGTTGTGGTGGTGCCAGATGCGGGTCTCTCCACTGCGTCCGCAAAGAGCGCGGACTCCGGTCGAGATGACAATTCTGGGGTGGTTTCGGGTTGGAGTTGGGGGCCGTTGGATTCGGGGCGGGAGTGTTGGGCGACGGCGGAGGAGGCGCGGCTGATTTGGACTTTTTCGGTTTGCTGCGCGGTGAGGTTTTCGGTTTGACGCGCTGTGAGGATGTTGAAGGGCGAGTTGGCGGCGTGGCCGGTGGGCGTGAGGCCTGCGGCGGCGAGAATGGCTTCGAGTTCGCCGGTGCCGACGACCGCGTCGACTTCCGGGATGTGGGCGACGATGTCGTCGCGGTAGCGCTCGACGAGGCAGCCGGCGACGATGAGTTTGCGGGCGCGACCGCCGGCGGAGAGCTTGTGCTTCGCCATTTCGAGGATGGTGTTGACGGACTCCTGCTTGGCACTGTCGATGAAGCTGCAGGTGTTGACGACGATGATGTCGGCGTCCGCGGCGTTGGGCGTGAGGTGTGCGCCGTTGTGGTGGAGCAGGCCCATCATGACTTCGGAGTCGACGAGATTTTTGGGGCAGCCGAGCGAGACGAACCCTACCCGGGGGCGGGTCGGCGGGAGGTCGTTGGAAGGGGTTTCGAGGCCCGGAAGTTCGAGCGCGGCGGGAGCGGTCACGGAAGTCTATTTTAGCAGGTTTTATGCGGGTTTTCAGGGCCTGAATGCCCCTGCTTCCTGCGCAAAGATGAGGGCTACCTGGCCGGGGGTGTTACGGTGGCGGCGGGGACGGGGGCGTGGTCGAAGATTTTGAGGGCGTTCTGGACGGTGTAGCTGAGGCCCCATCCGGTGGGGACTAGAACCACCAGCCAGGCGGCGGCGATCAGCAGGGGCGAGGTGGTGGAAGGATTTGCGGTGTCGCTTCGTGGTTCGTTCATGTGGGTCTCCTGAGTTGGAAGAGGGAAGTGGGATCAGTTGCTGGCGACGAGTTCCGAGGCGTTCGGTTCAGGCTCATTTCGATCGCGCATCCAGTAACGCTTGTCGACCGGTTTGACCAGCAGGTTGGCGACGAAACCGACCGCGAGCAGGCCGCACATGATGTGCAGGATGAGCGGGTAGGCCTCGGACTTGGGACGGTGGGTGGCGACGTAGTGGTCGAGGATGGCGTTGACGATGAGCGGGCCAATGATGCCGGCGGCCGACCACGCGGTGAGCAGGCGACCGTGGATGGCGGAGACGTTGAAGCCGCCGAAAAGGTCTTTGAGATAGGCGGGAATGGTGGCGAAACCGCCGCCGTACATGGACAGGGCGACCACTGCGATGGCGACGAAAAGATTGACGGAACCGAGTTGCCCGAGGCGGGTCGCGGGCATAAAGAAATAGAGGACGATGCCCAGCGCGAAAAAGATGAAGTAAGTGGTTTTGCGGCCGAGGAGGTCGGACATGCTGGCCCAGAAGAAGCGGCCGGCCATGTTGAAGATAGAGAGAAGACCGACGAACCCGACAGCAGCGGTGGGGCTGACGACGCCTTTGAAGAGGTCCTGAATCATGGGCGAGGCCTGCTCGAGGATGCCGATGCCGGCCGTGACGTTGGTGAAAAGAATGATCCAGAGCAGCCAGAACTGCGGCGTCCGCCAGGCGTGGTGGACATCGACGTCGTTCGTGGAGATGAGGGCGGAGACTTTGTTTTCGCCCGACCAACCCGCGGGCTTCCAGCCTTCGCGCGGGACTCGGATGGTAAAGACGCCGAACATCATGAAGATGAAGTAGACGACGCCCATCGCGATCCAAGTGTATGGAATCGCGGGCTGGCCGGCAGCTTTGAAGTGGGCCATCAACTGGTTGCCGAGTGGGCCGCCGATCATGGCGCCGCCGCCGAAGCCCATGATGGCAAGACCCGTGGCGAGCCCCGGGCGGTCGGGGAACCACTTGATGAGCGTCGAGACGGGCGAGATGTAGCCGAGGCCCAGGCCGATGCCGCCGAGCACGCCGTAGCCGAGATAGATGAGGGTGAGCGAATGGAATGAGGCGCCTACGGAGGCGACGCAGAATCCGGCGCCGAAACAGAGGGCCGAGTAAAACATCGCGCGACGCGGGCCAGCCCTTTCCAGCCATGCGCCAAAGAGCGCGGCCGACAGGCCGAGAACGAGGATGGCGATGGAGAAGATGTAGCCGACTTCCTTGAGCGACCATGCGGAACCGTCAGCGGCGTGGAGCGCGAGCAGCGGATTCTTGAAGACCGAGAAGGCGTAGACCTGGCCGATGGAGAGGTGGATCGCGAGAGCGGCGGGCGGGACGAGCCAACGACTGTAGCCGGGTTTGGCGATGGAATGGCTGCGGTCGAGAAAAGCAAATGCCATGGGTGGGCCTCGGGTTTCGGTTTGATTAAGTTGGCAACACGGGTTAAGTTGGCAACACGGAATTTGGTTTACGCAAGGTACAGCATTTGTATCTGAAAACGCGAGGGTCGTGAGCGAAATGGCGGAAATCCCTTTTGGGAGGTGGAGCCGGGTGTGCGTAAACGACAGTTTCGTGGCGTTTTCGAGGGGCGGTCCGGAGGTTGATGAAGCCGCGAAGGACAGCGGGTTCCCTGCGGGAATGACAGAAAGAAAAGCAAGAACAACAGCAAGAGCAAGAGCCAAAGACAAAGCGGGTTCCCTGCGGGAATGACAGAAAGAAAAGCAAGAGCAACGGCAAGAGCAACAGCAACAACAAGAGCGGTGAAGCGGAGGTTATGATTGGTGGGAGGGAGATTCTTATGAAGATTCGGAAGATTCGGACAAGTGGGGCGTGGTTGCTGGGCTTGATGTTCGCGTCGATGCTATGCGTGAGCGGCTTCGCGCAAATTCCCGAGACGGGGAAGAAAGCGCCAGACTTCACGCTGGCGACGCCCGAAGGGGCACAGTTTTCGTTGTCCGCGTTGACGGCCCATTCCACAGTGGTGCTGGTGGTGCTGCGCGGCTATCCGGGGTATCAATGCCCGTATTGCGAGCGGCAGGTGCATGACTTCATTCAGAACGCGGCCAAGTTCGCGGCGCTGAAGACGGAAGTTCTGCTGGTTTACCCGGGGCCTCCGGCGGACCTGGATCAGCGGGCGAAAGAGTTTCTGGCTCCGCAGGAAAAACTGCCCGCGAACGTTCATCTGGTGATCGATCCGGACTATAAGATGACGAACCTTTATGGGCTGCGCTGGGACGCGCCCAAAGAGACGGCGTACCCGTCGACGTTTCTGGTGGACCGGAAGGGAAATATTTTCTTTGAGAAGATCAGCCACGCTCATGGGGACCGCACGACGGCTGCGGATTTGCTGGGGGAGCTGGGTAAACAGCGGTAGTTTGGAGCGGTTCAGTCGATCCGATGGACGGTTGAACTACTGCGGAAACCCATGTCCGAGAATCCGGACATGGGGCACCCCGCTTTGTTGATTTCGGAGCAAATGTATCGGCGTTAGCCGACCAGGTGGCCCATTTTTTCGTGCTTGGTTTGGAGGTAGCGCTCGAAGGTGGGTTCGCTGGGGATGGCGGCGGAGATGCGCTCGGTGACGGTGATGCCGGCGGCTTCGAGGGCGGCGACTTTTTCGGGGTTGTTGGTCATGAGGCGGACGGCGGTGAGGCCGAGGGATTTCAGGATTTCGGCGGGGAGTTCGAACTCGCGGTGGTCGGTGCGGTAGCCGAGAGCGTGGTTGGCTTCGACTGTGTCGAGGCCCTGGTCTTGGAGTTCGTAGGCGCGGAGCTTGGCCATGAGGCCGATGCCGCGGCCTTCCTGCTGCTCGTAGAGCAGGATGCCCGCGCCCTCGTCGGCGATGCGGGCCAGCGCGAGGTGGAGTTGGTCGTGGCAGTCGCAGCGCAGGGAGTGGAAGACGTCTCCGGTGAGGCACTGGGAGTGGATGCGGACGATGGGGGGGCCGGCATGGATGTCGCCGAGGACGAGGGCGACGGCGGACTCGATGCGCTTTTGGGGAGCGGGGTCGGCGGCGGTGGCGGGTTCGGGGTGATCGAGAATGCCTTCGAAGCCGAGGATGCGGAAGTCTGCCCAGCGCGTGGGGAATTTGGCGTCGGCCACTTTGCGGATGCTGTCGAACGACATAACAGGATTATAGATTCGCGGTGGGGCGGAAGGATTCAACGAGCAGATTGTGCGTTCCAGCGAAGCGGTTTGAATGCGGGAGAGCGCGTTATCCTAAGCAGGTGCCTCATCGGATTTGATCCGCATAACAG
>JALYTE010000313.1 GCA_030854435.1 Acidobacteriota bacterium
CGTTGTCCCTCCCGGGCCCATCCATTAGGCCGTTTTTGTTGTCTTTCCGCCTTTTTCTGTCATTCCGCAGCGTAGCGAAGGAATCTGCTGTTGTTCTTGCTTTTCTTTCTGTCATTCCCGAAGGGAACCTGCTTTAAATGACGGCGACTACAGTGCGACCCGTCAAACCATCCCAGCGTGCATTCCCCCTTCTCGCGCTCTTCCCTCTCATCTTCCTGTCCGTTTTCTTCGGCCACTACACTCTCCTCCGCCTGCCCTACTTCTGGGACGAAGGTGGCTACTACATCCCCGCCGCGCTGGACTTCTTCCGCACCGGCACGCTCATCCCGCAGTCCACCATCACCAACGCACATCCACCTCTGCCATCCATCCTCCTCGCCGCGGAATGGCACCTTACCGGCTTCAACATCCTCGCCACTCGCACCTTCATCTGCCTGATCGCCGCCGCCGCGCTGCTGGCCGTCTACCTTCTCGCGCGCGCTTTCATCGGCACGCGCGCCGCCGTCGCTGTCACGCTCCTCACTGCGGTCTACCCCATCTTCTATGTGCAATCCACCCTCGCCCACGCCGACATCTTTGCCGCCGCCTTCACCCTCTGGGCGATCGCGCTCTACTTCGGCAACAGCGTTGAAGGTTGTCATCCTGAGCGCAGCGAAGGACCTGCTTTTTTTGCCCGCGCCACAACCATCGCACTCCTCTTCTCCCTCTCCGTCCTCTCTAAAGAAACCGCCATCGTCACCCCGTTCGCTCTCGCCCTCCACCGCCTCTACCTCAGCATCCGCGACCGCAAAAACCGCCGCACCCATCTCCTCTGGCTCGCAACCCTCGGCGTTTGCGTCCTCCCACTGCTCGCGTGGTACGGATTCCATTACCACCGCACGGGCTTCGTCTTTGGCAACCCCGAGTTCCTCCGCTACAACGCCACCGCAAATCTCGACGCGCACCGCATCGCGCTCGCCCTCTACCACCGCGCGCTGCACCTGCTCACGCACATGAATATGTGGGCCGCCACGCTGCTCACCGCTGCCTGCTTCCTGCTCCCGCGCCGCATCGCACCCAGCATTCCGCGCGCCGTCGTCACATCAATCCTCATCCTCCTCATCGCCAACTGGATCGCCTTTTCCATCCTCGGCGGCGCGCTGCTCACCCGCTACCTGCTCCCCATGTATCCGCTTCTGTTGCTGCTCTTCGTCGCCCTCTGGCGCGAGCGCACGCAACACTGGCCGTACCTCGCCGCGCTCACTGCCGCGGCCTTCCTTGCGGCGCTGCACGTCAATCCGCCCTACGCCTTCGCCCCTGAAGACAACCTCACCTACCGCGACATGATCGTGCTCCACCAGCAAGCCGTGACGCTCATCGCGCAACGCTTCCCGCAAGCCACCGTCCTCACCGCCTGGCCCGCCAACGCCGAACTCTCGCGCCCCGACCTCGGCTACACTCCCGTCCCCATTGAAGTCGTCACGTTGCAAAACTTCGCCCTCGACCAACTCCAAAAGGCCGCGCAATCCCCCGGCGACTTCGACACAGCGCTGCTCTTCTCGACCAAATATGAACCCCCATCAGGCCACGCCAATCTCTCGCAGCACACGCAAAACAGCGACGCCCGCTACTTCGATTTCCACCGCGACGTGCTTCCCTCCGAAGCCGCCCATCTGCTCCACGGCGAGGTCCTATGGCAAAACTCGCGCAACGGCGAGTGGGCCGCCGTCCTCCGCTTCCCCCGCAGCTTCGAAGCGCATAGTGGAGAATTCTATCCAGACATGCTGGCCACGCTGCGCAAGCTGAATGAAATTGGCTTGCCCATCGTCGCCGGCCCACGCCTCTGACAGCTACGCCGTCTTCGCCTTCAACATCTCCAGCGCCTTGGCCAACTGATCGTCCGCCCGCGGCACCGGTTTCCTCGCCGCATCGGGCCGCGGCGTTCCCCCCACGGGAGTCGCCGTGCTATCGCCGGATTCGCCCGCGCCCCCATTGAAATCGTCCAGGTTCGAGGCCACCAGCGTTCCCGGAGTCACCGCGTCGTCCTGAAACTTCTTGCCCAGCGGCGACTCATACTTCGCGACCGACAAAATCAACGCCGCGCCATCCGGCAGCTCGAACGTCTTCTGCTGTGCGCCCTCGCCGAACGTCTTCTCGCCCACCAGCTCGCCGCGTTTGTTGTCCGCGATCGCCGCCGCCACAAGTTCGCCCGGCCCCGACGTCCCGCGGTTCACCAAAACCACCAGCGGCGCGGTCGCATTCACTGTCTTCGCAGGATCGGCCGCGAACGTCTGCTTGGCGACCTTCTGTCCTTCCAGCGAAGCGATCGTTCCACTGTTCAAAAACAAATTCGCCAGTCGCGTCGCTTCGGTCATGTCCCCCGCCGCAACGTCCCGCAGGTCGAGCAATACCTTCTTGTTGCCAAACTTCTGCATCGCCTTCAACTTCGCCTCGACCTGCCCCACATGCTCGCGGTCCAGCGTCACGGGCTTCACATACAGGATCGAAGAGTTCTCATACATCACTTCGCTGACCGCCGGCTCCGCGACCACGGTGCGAGTCATCACGATCTTTTCCGGGTCCGCCTTGCGCGGGCGGATCACCGCCACCGTCAACTCGCTTCCCGGAGCGCCTTCGAGCAGCAACTGGATCATCGCCAGCGAAATGTCGCGCGTGTCCCGGTTGCCGATGGCCTCGATAATGTCGCCATCATTAAGGGTCGCCTTGTCCGCCGGGCTGCCCGGGACCACCGAAATCACCGTCGCGTACCCGTAGCGCTTGGACACGTTGATGCCCACCTGAGCTTTCCCACCCTTGTCGGCTTTATAAGTCTTATAGTCCGCCGCCGTCAGGTAGCTCGAGTCCGCATCAAGCGACTCCAACAAGCCCCGCAGCGCGCCATTGGTCACCGCATTGATGTTCGGGTCTTCAACATAATCGGCCTGAATATGCCGCAACACTTCGCCGTACTCGTCGATCTGGCGGTACGCGCCGTCCTGCTGTTGCGTGTCCGCCCGCACGCCGCGCGGCTGCATTCCGAGAAAAACGCACAGCACCAGTACGACCGA
>JALYTE010000314.1 GCA_030854435.1 Acidobacteriota bacterium
CAACCCCCCAGCAGCGCCCACGCCAGCAGTCGGCCGTGCGGCATCGGCTCATGCCGCAGCAGCACGATCCCCACCAGCACCGCGAAGCTGGAGACGTTCGACAGCATGACGACGCGCAGCGCAGCGCCGAGCTTGCCCCCGGCAGCGCTATCTGCTGTTGCTCCTGCTCTTCTTTCTGCTGTTGCTCTTTCTTTTCGATCTGCTGTTGCTCTTGCTTGTCGATCTGCTGTTGCTTTTGCTTTTCTTTCTGTCATCCCCGAAGGGGATATGCTTTCGCTCGAAGCCGCTCCAACGCCCATGCCGCCGCAGAAGTCTCCGCCGCCCCACAACAAGGCCGCAGCCAGCGCCAGAAGCGCGTTGATGTGAATCATGCAATCAGTCTACGGAATCGCCGTCGGCGTCACCGGCGCTGGCGCGGAGTACGCCGCAGTCGGGTAGTAACCGCCCTTCGCAATCACGGTCATATTCGGCCGCAGGACGCGAACGTCGACGTTGCGGTACTTGCCGTCGATCATCGGCTCGCGGCTGTAGTAGCCGACCGTGTACTGGTTGCGGACCTCGGCGGTAATCCGGGCGAAGCTGCTCTCGATGCCCTTCTGCCGGAACTCGGAGTCGATCTGGCCTCCAGTCGCGCCCGCAAAGCGCGGCAGCACGTCGTCGCGCATCGTCAACGGAAGGTGAATGCGGTCGAGGAAGCCGAGGCCCTTGATCGACGACTCGCCCACCAGCGTCGCCCACACCGAAACCTTGTTCGTCAGGCAGTACTTGACGACTTCCTTCTGCTTGGCTTTCGAGCCGTACTCCTTGCCGTCGGAGATGACATACACGATACGTCGCCGCCCCTTGCCCGCGTGCGTGGTCTCGACCGCCGCAGCCAGAATCGCGTCGTTGAGCGTGTGAAACTCCTTCGGGACATTGAGCACGATCCCGTTTTGATTGCGGATCGGAGACGTGTTCGGATCGACCTGCTGATTGTTCTTGATCGTGGTCTGCGACAGCGGCCCATCGAGACCCATGACCGGATCGCGACCCTTCCCCTTGGACCGCTCCAGGATGACGCCCAACCGCGCGCTCTGCGCGGCGGTGAACGGAGTCTGCTCCTTGACCCCGTTGTTGTAGGTGAAGATGGCGACCTCGTCGTACGGCGTGAACGCGCCCTGCAAGGCGCCCAGCGCGCTGTTGATCTTCTCCATGGTGTCGAAGGTCACGCTCTGGTCGATGACGATGGCGACCGAGAGCGGAAACGGATCGGTGGTAAACACCGCCATACGCTGCCGAACGTTGTTCTCATACACCTGGATGTCGCGCCAGCTCAGACCCGGAACAAGTTGCCCCTTGGAGTCCTTGACCGTGAACGGAATTTCGATGAAGTTGACCTGCACCGAGGGCAGCACGAAAGCGTCCTTGCCCTGTAGCGGCGGGGCCTGGTCCTGCTCGCTGACCTGAGATACCGGCGCGGGCACGGAAGGCAACGAAGTTCCGGGCGCGGCCTGACCGTCGGAGGTGCTCTCGGTCGGCAACGCGGCGGGCGGCGTGACTGAAGCTCCTACCGGCGTAATCGTTCTCAGGTCGGGAAGCGTTTGCGGGCGCGGCGCATCGGGAATCGCCTGCTGCTGCATTGGGGCCGTCGTCTGCTGCTGCGCTGTCGCCTTCTGCTGCGCTGTCGCCGCAAATGCCACCGCTGCCACAGCCGTTAGCGCGACTGCGAGCGTCGCTGTCCAAATCACGTTCCTGCCCTGCACCATCCGCAATTCCTCTTCCTTGCCAAACTGAAGCCGCCGAACAGAATCAAACCCATTGCGCCGGACACTACCGCACCTCACGAGAGTATCAGCGCGAGGGCCTTTCTGGTCAGACGCAGCTCCCTACCCCAGCGTTTTCCCACCCCAGCCTGGGATCCTTTCACTTGTCTTTACCTTTCTTTCGGTCATTCCCGTAGGGAACCTGCTTGCGCTCAAACTCACTCCGCGTACCTCCGCGTCCCTTAGCGTCCTCCGCGTTCGCTTTTGCCGTTGCTTTTGTTCTTGCGTTTCTTTCTGTCATCTCCGCCTCTCGCCCAATCGCCCACTTTCATCGTCTAATGGGACATGCGCCTCGACCGCCTTAATCTAGTCCAGTCCCTGACCCTGGCTGCCCTGCTCGCCACTTGCGCCGCCAAGAAACTGCACGCACAAGAAGCTCCCACGCCCAGCGGCCCGCCGCCCGCGAGTTCCGCGCCCGCCGAAGCGCCCGAACTGCACGACACCCAGACGCTGAAGGTCAACGTCAACCTCGTCAACGTCTACTTCTCCGTGCGCGACAAATCGGGCTTCATCACCGGACTGAAAAAAGACGATTGCAGCATTTTTGAAGACAAAGAGCCGCAAACGCTGAAAAATTTCACCCAGGAAAAGAACCTGCCGTTGACTATCGGCATCCTGCTCGACACCAGCGGCAGCCAGACCAACGTCCTTCCGCTGGAACAGGACTCAGGCGCGCGCTTTCTGAAGGAAGTGCTCAAGCCCAAGGACGAAGCGTTTCTGATTTCCTTCGACATCAACATCGACCTGCTCGCCGACTACACCAACAACGCGGGTGAAATCAAGCGCGCCATCAACAAGGCGACCATCAATACCGGCTCCGGCTCGGGCTCCGTCACCGGCAACGCCACCCCGCGCGGCACGTTGCTGTTTGACGCGGTGTATTTGGCTGCCAACGAGAAACTGCGCCAGGAAGCCGGGCGCAAAATCCTCGTCCTTCTGACCGACGGCGGCGACCAGGGCTCGACCGAGACGGTGAAGTCCGCCGTCGAGGCCGCGCAGAAATCCAACGCCATCATCTACGTCATCCTCATCGCGGACAGCGGCGGCTTCGGCACTTTTACGTTCGGTAGCCCCGTCGCCGATATGGAGAAGCTTGCTGGCGATACTGGCGGGCGCGTCATCAACGTCGGCAACAATGGCCGCAAGCTGGAAGAAGCGTTCGATCAGATTCAAGACGAGTTGCGCACTCAGTATCTGGCCAGCTACACGCCCAAGAACCTCACCGCCGACGGCAAGTATCGCAAGCTCGACTACGACTGCGGCAAGGGCCGCAAAGTGCAGGCCCGAAAGGGCTACTACGCCATTGCGGGCGACACCTCCGACCAGTAGGGCCTCGCATGGTACATCGCACCTTCGCTGTTACTTTGTTCTCTTTTTGTCATTCCCGAAGGGAAATCTACTTTTCGCTCTTGCCTGTTTTTCGCCGTCATCCTGATTCTGAGTGCAACCAAGGGGAAGGGGAAGGATCCCCGTGTTCTGCTCGCACCACTTCAAAGCGCGCCCCGCATCCTCGCCACTCAGCACCCCACGGGCCGTCAATCTACTTCCCGGAAATCATTCCCCGTTTCATCCCACGCCGTTCAACTCTTTCCATCTTGTCCGCGGCCCTCAACAACCGCAGCGCCGTAAAAGCATCCACAATTCCCTGTGTCACTTTTCCGGGCGTCTTAGACGCAACATTAAGCGATCTTCTATCCAATAGATTCGTGATTGAGGTCAAGTCGCCCTTTCAACTCGTCAGATACTGTTACCGCGCGATTCAGAGTTCCGGCCCGCGCAATCATCCTATCGGCGCGCGGCGACAAAACATCGCCACACAAAAATAAACAGACCCCAGCGTCCCGAAATGGGCCACGCTCACCACATTCGACAAACGGCCGCGCCGCCATGCGATAGGGTTAAGCAGACGTATCCGCGCAACTGATCTCTCGAAAGGGTCTCAACCGATGAACCGTACCGGTACTGCAATCGTCAGCTTTGTCGTGGGCTTGTTGATTCTCCCCGTAGTCGCGTACTTCTATCTGGCCTACGGCAAACCACCCGTCGCCACGGCCGATTCGCCCTTCCCCTTGGAGGCGCGGATCGTTTCCATCCCCCTCGATGCCCGCATCCGTCGCGATATGCGCGACATCCCCAGCACTCCGCCGGTTCCCCTCGACGACGCGACCCTCACCGCCGGCGCCGAGGTGTACAAGACCGAATGCGCGTTTTGCCATGGCACTGCGGCCATGCCATCGGCCACCGCCGCGACCATGTTCCCGCGCGCGCCACAGCTATGGGCCAAGCACAAGAACGGCGTCGTCGGAGTCAGCGACGATCCTGTCGGCGAGACCTTCTGGAAGGTCAAGAACGGCATCCGCCTCAGCGGCATGCCCGCCTACGGGACCATTCTTTCCGACGCCGACATATGGCAGGTCAGCCTCCTGCTCTCCGTCGCCGACAAGCCGATGCCGGCCTCAGCCACCAAGTTCCTCAACCCCTAAGCGCCTGTTCATAACGGCGTCGAAGCGAACAATACGCGAATCGCTGTGTCATACTAGGCCATTCCTATGGCTGCTGAACTGTCTACGCTCTCCAGCATTCTTCATCGCACGTTTGGGCACGCTGAGTTTCGTCCGCACCAGCAGAAGGTCTGCGAAGCCGCCGCCGCCGCGCGCGATGTGCTGCTGGTCATGCCTACGGGCGCGGGCAAAAGCCTCTGCTACCAGCTTCCGGCGCTCGCGCTGGGCGGAACGGCCCTCGTCGTTTCGCCCTTAATTGCCTTGATGGAAGACCAGGCCGGAAAGCTGTCGCAACTCGGCCTGCGCGTGGCGCGCATTCACTCCGGCCTACCGTCCGGCGATGCGCGCCAGGCTTGCCGCGACTACCTCAACGGCGACCTCGATTTCCTGTTCATCGCGCCCGAGCGGATGCGCGTTCCCGGCTTCCCGGAGATGCTCGCCAAGCGCAAGCCGTCGTTGATCGCCATCGACGAGGCGCACTGCATTTCGCAGTGGGGACACGACTTTCGCCCCGACTACAGAACGCTCGGCCAGCATCTTCCCGCCCTCCGCCCAGCCTCCATCGTCGCGCTGACCGCGACCGCGACGCCCGCCGTGCGCCAGGACATCGTGGCGCAGTTGCAGTTGCAGGATCCGGCGATCTTCGTCACCGGATTTCGTCGCGAAAATCTCGCCGTCGAAGTCGTCGAACTGTCCAAGCCGCAACGCAACGCCTTCACCGCCAAGCTGCTGAAACCGGCCTCCGCGCGGCCCGCGATCGTCTATGCGCCTTCGCGCAAGGCCGCCGAAGAACTCGCCGCCGAACTCAACCGCGACTTCCCCGCGAGCGCGTACCATGCGGGCCTGCCACCCATAGTGCGAGAGCGGGTGCAACGTGAATTCCTCACCGGCAAGCTGGACGCCGTCGTCGCCACCGTCGCCTTCGGCATGGGCATCGACAAGGCCAACGTCCGCACCGTCGTCCACATCGCCCTGCCTGCGACCGTTGAAGGCTTCTACCAGGAGATTGGCCGCGCCGGCCGCGACGGTCTGCCTAGCCGCAGCGTCCTGTTACACGGCTATGGCGACCGCCGCTTGCAGGAATTCTTCCTCGAAAAGAGTTACCCGCCCATCTCCGATCTCGAACGCGTCGCCCGCGCTCTGCCCGATCAATTCATCGAGGTGGAAACCCTCCAGCACAAACTTAAACTCGACCGCGAAACGCTCGACCGCATCGTCGAAAAACTCCTCGCCTCCGGCGTCGCCCTCATGGACATGGACGGCAGCGTTCGCGCGACGGAAGAAACGACGGCGGGCGAGATGTCGTGGCGCAAGGGCTACGAATTGCAGGTCGCCATGCGTCGCGCCCAGATCGACCGCATGGTCGCCTTCGCCGGATCCAACACCTGCCGCATGGCCGCGCTCGTGCAGCACTTCGGCGACACCACCGACCGCGCCCTCACCTGCGGCCTCTGCGACATCTGCAACCCCAGCGGCGATTCGAGCGGCGATTCCGCCAACCCCGCCCATCGGCCCAGCAACGACGAGCGCCGCTGGCTCCGACAAATCCTTTCCGCGCTCGAATCTCGCGGCACCTCCACCGGCAAGCTCTTCACGGACCTGAATCTGCTCAAGGTACGCAGCGACTTCGACGCCCTCCTCGAAGGCCTCGCCCGCGCCGGCCTCATCACCATCGCCAACGATACTTTCCGCAATCCCGAAGGCAAGGACATCACCTACAAGAAGGCCGCCATCACCCACGAGGGCCGCCAACCCGACGACGCCACCCTCGACACCGTCTGGATTCGCGGCAGCTTGTCCGATGGGCCTTCGGCAAAGAAGAAAAACAACAAAACACGCAGCAGTACCCCCGTCGATAGACCCTTGAACCCACAAGCCGAACAACTGTTCGAACGGTTACGCGAGTGGCGCCGTCTACAAGCTGCACCCACAAAGACTCCGGCCTTCATGCTCCTCACCGACGCCGTTCTCCGGGCCATCGCCAACGCCGCCCCTCAGGACGTCGCTGGCCTCCGCGCAATCTCCGCCGTCGGGCCTTCCAAGATCGAACGCTTCGGCTCGGCCATCCTCGCCGTCTGCCGCGGCGACGCGCCCGCCGCTTCATCCCCGGCTTTATCTCCAACCAGGGTCGCTGGCAACACAGCCCTTGCCTCTAAGGGACCCCTCACTAACGGTAGGGTGCGGCTTCAGCCGCACCACAAAGGCCATAGAATCGAGACGGCTTTAGCCGCTGAGGGCAATGCTGAAGGACTTGACCGGACGCCCCCTCAACCGAAGCCAACGCCAGTTGCCGCCGCACTACAGATGTCATCTCGACCGAAGGCGGCGCACTTTCCCGACGCACTAAAGTTGTCATCTCGACCGGAGGCGGCGCACTTTGCCGCCGTAGTGGAGAGACCCGCAGCATTTACTTCCGCGGTCCTTACGTCCCCTCGCCCTGCGCCGCGTCCACCCGCAGTCCTTCAATTGAATCCCTCCCAAGCTGCACTCGAAACCAACCTCCGCCAGTGGCGCACCGCGCAAGCCGCGAAAGCCGGCCTGCCCTCCTTCTTCATCCTCGCCGAAAGCAGCCTCCGCGAGATCGTCCTCGCCTGCCCCCAGTCGCTCGACGACCTGCGCGCCGTCCGCGGCGTCACTCTGGATAAAGTTGAACGCTTCGGCCCCGCCGTCCTCGATCTCTGCCGCGCCTGATGCGCCGTCCTTCCCTATGAGAGGATTCCGTATGGAGAACACCGCATTCGGCATTGTCATCATGGCCGCGGGCAAAGGCACAAGGCTCAAGTCCCGCCGCCCCAAAGTCCTGCACGAAATCGGCGGGAAGGCCTTGCTGCTGCACGTCATCGCGGCGGCGAAGACCATCGCCCCGCCCGACCGGATTTATTGCGTCGTCGGACACGAAGCCGACCGCGTTCGCGAGGCCGTCGCATCGACCGGCGTTCAGTTTGTGCTGCAAGCCGAACAGCGCGGAACGGGCCACGCGCTACAGCAGGTGAAGGCGTTCTTTGAAGACGAGTGGGCCGCGTCAGGCCAGACGCCGCCAGAGCATCTGCTGGTGCTCTCAGGCGACGTTCCGCTGATCCGTTCGGAGACGATTCAGGCGATCTGTACAGCGCATTTGCAGGAAGCTGCGG
>JALYTE010000322.1 GCA_030854435.1 Acidobacteriota bacterium
CCTCGGCGCCGAGGCCGGGGTTGGCGCCGGCGAGATCGATGAAGGTGAAGATGGGGTGGCCAAACTTTTCGGCGAGCTTCATCGCGCGCAAGGCTTTGCGGTAGCCCTCGGGGTCGGGCGAGCCGAACTTGCGGGCCACGCGCTCCTTCAACGTGCGGCCCTTAAGGTTGCCGACCACCAGCACCGGTTCGCCGTGGAAGTTGGCCATGCCGGCGGTCATCGCGGCGTCGTCGCCGAACTGGCGGTCGCCGTGGATTTCGCTGAAGTCGGTGAACAGGCCTTCGATGTAGTCCATTGGGTAGGGGCGCTGCGGGTGGCGGGCCATCTCCGTCTTGATCCAGGCTTCGGAAGGCGGCGGGGTGGGCGGGGTGGGTTTTTGCTGAGAGGTCTCGGCCATTTCGGTCAGTTTCGATTGTATGCGATGTGGGATGTAGGGGTAGAGTGGAGCAACGCGGTCGTCGTGTCGTTGACGGCATATCGTGCGAACGATGCAGGGAGTCTGGCGATGCGATTTCTACTTTGCGACGCTGTTCATGGCAAGCGGCCAATTTGGAGACCCTCCAACGCAATCCACACACCGGCATGGGCCACATGGTCTGGAAGGTTGGACGCTCAACGACACGGTGTCCGGCCACGGCGACGAACGATTTCCTCATCAGCTTGTGATTGCGCGCCATGGCAAAGTCGTACGGCGAATTGAGAGTGGAGCTTTCGTGTGGAAATGGATGTTCTTGCCGGATGGCAAGCATGTGGCATACGAGTCAGGGCCGTTTCATTTTGTGCTCACATGTGAACTCGCGGAAATTCGCACGGATAAAGTTATTGCGGACTACGACTGCGAGGACACATTGGACAATGCGCCGCAGTGGGTAAAGGACCTCGAAAATGATCGGCGAGGATGGGACTGACGAAGGTCTCATGGAGTCAATGGGCATCCACAGGCTCATTTAGATGCTGCTAAGGGCGATTTTGGGGTCAGGAGCCGGCAGACGTGAGCACATCCTTCGTGTCGCTCTCCGCGGCGCGCTGTTCCCGAAGTCTTGCCTCAAATCTCGCGCGGGTGCCGGGGCCAAGGCGGCCTTCTTTCGAAGCAGCAACAAGTTCCGCACCGACCTCTTCGCGGTGGTCATACCACCAGCGCGCCTCTTCCGCCTCATTCTCAAATTTTGGCAATTTGAGCACAGGCATCGTACCCTCGATTCAAGATACTCCTTAACGACGTGCCGTGGAGCGTCGTAGGCCGTCACAACACGGAGCCTCATTCCTCGCCAGGTCGTAATGACGAGCAAGATTCGACCATGTTGCGTTATCCAGCCTCTTCAAACCGCTCCTCCTCGTGCCAATCTTGCTGCCCAAGTTCGAGCGTGAAGCCATTGAGAGCGAACTCGGCCTCGGCTCTCGACACATGGTGTTCCGCGATGTGAGTTAGATTGTCGTCGTCCCAGTCGAAGTCGATCAATCATCCCTCGCAGCATGAACATACCATCGGATTTGCCGATGCTAAGTGAAAGCGGGCGGGAACTCAGGCGTTTCCCATCACCACGGTTTCCGGACTCATCGGAAGGGGGTGCGCGGCGACGTCGGAGAAACCTGCTTCCTTGTACATCGCTGTCAGTTCGTTCAGCGTATACGCATCGCCGGACGGAGTGCCTGTCAACATGGTCATGCTGAAGGCGGCGGACATGGGCGGCGACACGCGGTCTTCGTTGGGCACGAACTCGAGCGTGGCGACGCATCCGCCCGGCCGCAGCGCCGCGTGGGCTTTCTTCAACAGGCCTACGCAGGTGGGCTTGTCGAAATGGTGAATGAAGTTGGTCAGTAGCACGGCGTCATACGGGCCCCCGAAGTCGAGGTCAAAGGCGCTGCCTGGAAGCGTCGTGTAGCGGTCCTGAACTCCGGCCTTGCGGGCGTTTTCGAGCGCCACTTGGAGCACGGACGCCCAGTCCAGCGCGGTGATGCGGGCCTCTCGATTTAGTTTGGCGATGGCAATGCCGAACAGTCCGTGGCCTGCGGCAATATCCAGCACGCGCATAGGCCCAGTGCGGTCTTGCAACACGAGTTCGCCGAACGGACCGGCGAGGGGGGCCATCATCGGCACCATGCTTTTCGCGAACTCGACCCAGATCGGATTCTCCGGCTCGACGGTGCCATCGCCCGGCAGGGCCGTGCGGCCAGTACGCACAATTTCCGTGAGGTGGTTGTAAGACTCCAACAGCGCCGGAGTGAGAAGGAAACGTGCGGTGGGAGCCAGGCACGCAGGTGAGCGTGGGTCGAGAAAGACGGCGCTGGTGGGGCTGTGCCTGTAGCGGCCGTCTTCTTTACCGAGCAGACCGTGGATGGTGAGGAAGTCGCAGAGGATGCGGATGCCCCGCTCGGAGGCGGCGCACTGGCGCGCCAGAGAGGCCACGTCTCCCGGCCCTTCGCCTACGGCGCGGAAGAGATCGAGTTCGATCGCCGTCTTCAACGCAGCCGTGCGCTGATGTCCGCTGAGCATGTTGAAAAACAGTTCGGGGGTCGGCGGAGCTTCGTGGTTGCTTCCAGAGTTCATCGCAATTTCCTCATTTCCGAAA
>JALYTE010000324.1 GCA_030854435.1 Acidobacteriota bacterium
GGTACTCGACTCCGCAAGTGGCGATCCAGGAATTCCAGGTCAACACGTCGAACTACACGGTGGAGTATGGCCGTGCGGTGGGTGGTGTGGTCAATGCAATTACGCGCAGCGGAACCAATGCCTTCCACGGCGAGCTTTACTTTCGTGACCGCGATGCGGAGTGGGGAACCAAGAACCCTTTCACCACGATTGCGAGACAGGCGACTCCGGGTGGACCGTTTTCGATCAACGTCTTCAAGCCGAAGGACTGGCGCAAGCAGTTTGGCGGCGGCGTGGGCGGGCCGATCATCAAGGACAAGGTGTTCTTCTTCCTGGCGATCGACAAGTTCAAACGCAACTTTCCGGGCGTGGCAGTGGCGAGCAATCCGACCAGCTTCTTCGCAACACCGGACGCGGCGTTGCCGACGGGCGTGGCTTGCAACGGCACGGGCGCGGCGGCACCAAGCGCCATCGACGCATCAGTCTGTACGCTGGCTGCGAACTTGTTTTTCGGAACGACGGCGACGGTGACTCCAGCGCAGTTTGCGACGGCCTCGTCAAACTACAGCTCCGGCCTGACTGGACTGAACTCACTGCTGGGACCAGTGCCGCGGACCGGCGATCAGAACATCTTTTTCCCAAAGGTGGACTGGCAGATCAACACGCGCAATCATCTCGCGCTGGAAGTGAACCGCCTGACGTGGGCTTCGCCAGCGGGCATTCAAACCCAGGCCACCAACCAGTTGGGCAACCGCAGCTTTGGCGACGACTTCGTGAAGCTGACCTTCGGGATTGCGAAGCTGGATACGACGATCACCAATGCTTTGGTCAACCAGCTACGTTATCAGTACGGGCGCGACTTTGAGTACGAAACGGCGCAGGTGCCGAGCGCGTATGAGCAGTCCAACATCGACTCGACTCCGGCCGGCTATGTCAATCCGTTGGGCTTGCCGCCTTCGATCAGTATCACCAACGCGTTCACGTTCGGCACGCCGACTTTTCTACAGCGGCCCCGTTTCCCAGACGAACGCCGCTGGCAAATCGCCGACACCATGAACTACACCCGCGGCCGGCACAGCATCAAGTTCGGCGTGGATTTCCTGCACACCGACGATCTGGCTCAGAACCTGCGTACCCAGTTCGGCACCTACAGCTACAACGATTTGCCGAGTTACTTTACGGACTTCTACCAGTCGAAGACGGCGATTCCGGCGGGACTTTCGCCAACACAGGCTGCGGCTTACGGCAGACACTATAGTTCGTACAGTCAGGCGTTCGGGCCTCTGGCGTTCGAGTTCACCACCAAGGACTACGGTTTCTTCGCGCAGGACGAGTGGAAGGTGCTGCCGCGATTGAGCCTGACGATCGGGGCGCGCTACGATTACGAGCAGTTGCCGACACCGTATGCGTCGCTCGTGAATCCCGCCTTGCCGTTGACGGCTTCGTTCCACACGGACAAGAACAACATCGCTCCGCGGCTGGGTTTTGCGGTGGACGTGTTCGGCAATGGCAAGACATCGCTGCGAGGCGGGGCGGGCATCTTCTACGGCCGCACGATCAACTCGGCGATTTACAGCGCACTGACCGCTACGGGCAATTTGACTCCGGGCCCGGATGGTACAACGCCGGTCAGTCAAGCGACATTCTTCTTTACAAACACAACGGCTGGAGCTCCCGGCTTCCCGATGATCCTGCCTACGGCACCGCGGGCCGTCGCGGCACCTTCAGCGGTATTTTTCGACAAGAACTTCCAAAACCCCTATGTGTATCAAGGCGACTTGACTCTGGAGCAGGATCTAGGTTGGAAGACGACACTGGCTATCAGTTACCTGGGCGCGCTGGGACGGGAAAGTCCACAGTTTGTGGATGACAACCTGCCGGCCGCCTCGGGCACTATTTCGTACACCGTGGTGGACACCTCGAATAAAGGACCGTTGCCAGCGGGCTCGACCTACACGACGCGGTTCTACGCGAAGGTTCCAGGCTGCACCAGCGGACGTCCGAATTGCAACTTCGGTTCTTTAACTCGAATCTACAGCGGCGTCAATTCCAGCTACCATGCACTGGCGGCCATCTTGAACCATCGAGCGACCGACAACCTCGAGTTCCAGATGAACTACACCTTCTCTCACGGGCTGGATAACGGGGGTAACAACTCGACCTTCAACGATACAAACGATCAGGTTGATCCGGCGAACCCGCGCGCGGACCACGGCAACAGCAACCAGAACGTCCCCAATCGGCTGGTAGCGTATGCGATCTATACGACGCCGAGCAAGTACAAGGGCGCGCTGGGGTATTTGTTGAACGGATACCAGTTGTCTCCGAGCTTCGCGGTACAGAACGGTCTTCCGTACTCGGCCGGGACCAGCGGGTCGCCTTCGGTCGCGCGGACCAGCCTGGGCCAGGCCAACTCGATCGGTGGCGGCGTCAACGGGTCGAATGGCGCCTTCCGCATCGACGTGCTGGGCCGGAACGGGTTCAAGCAGCCCAATACAGCAGTGCTGGATTTCCGCTTCTCGAAGCATTTCGCGGTGACTGAGCACTCCAACGTGGAGTTGCTGATCGAAAGTTTCAACCTGGTGAACCATCAAAACGTGACGGCGGTGAACCAGACAGCGTACTTTATCAAGACGTCACAAACCACCAAAGGCGTTACGACTACCGTGCCGCCGACTCTGACGTTCAATACGAGTTCATCGAACCCACTCCAGCCGTTGTTTGGCTCGGTGACGAACTCCAATAGCAACCTTGCTTACAGCCCGCGCCAAGTGCAGGTTGGAGCGAAGTTCCACTTCTAATGCTTGTTGAATCTGAGGGCGGTGGCTTCGGCCGCCGCCTTCGTTTTTAACGCATAGACCGGAGCCGTTTTGCCATTTTTAGAGAGACCAAAGGCGACCCGGCGATCAACCGCTCCCCAGACCCACTTTCACTCTAAGCTCGACACCTCTAAGCTCTCAGAGCCTGTTCACGCTCTCTGTTTAGGCCCGTAGACCCTGTCACCTCGACCCGAGCCTTCGCGCTTTTTGCGAAGGCGTAGTGGAGAAACCTACAGATTTTCCGTGGCGGCAAGGATATTTGGTTGCGTGGAGAAGCTGCTGCTCTCTCCACTCCGGCGCAAAAAACGCGCCTCCGGTCGAGATGTCAGCTTTTGGGGAGGCCAAGAGAGATCGTGAACAGTATCTCAGCTGTCAAAACCCTAGCCACCCGACCCTCCACTCGAACCTCCCTCCCTCAATCTCAAACCTCAACAGACCAAACCTCGCCCACCCCACACGGCCACTTTGCCCACTTGCTTGACAGACCATCTATAATTGAGGTAGCCATTCGCACAGGAGTTTTTCGCCCCGGCCACCGCCGGGTCGCTGCATTTAAACCTATAAGTCCAATGTTCTCCGGACTTTACAAACATACCCTTTGTTTTCAAGACTTTACCGCTTCAGTCCACGGCTAAGTCCAATGTTCTCCGGACTTTACGCAAATTGACGGGGGAGGGGGGCTTCCCAAAACGGACGCGACACTGTACGCTCACGATACTCCTCCGAGGATTTGTGGTGCATCGCAGAGCTGTAAAGCCACGTCGCAGATTTGCTGCCGTAGTGTGTATCGCCGTACTGCGTCTCGGCGTGGCTGCGGTGGGCCAGACGGCTGTGGATGGAGCGCTGGCCGGGAGGGTCGTGTTCTCGTCCGGACAGCCTGTTGCCCGCGCTCATATCGTGCTGCGGGCGGTGGATGTGGATGCGGATGGCGGTTTGATTGCGGGGATTTCGCACGCGGAGCGAGTGGTTGAGGCTGGCAGCGGCGGATCGTTTCTGGCGCTGCGCCTGCCTGCGGGCGAGTACGAGGTTGAGGCCACGACGGGGACTCGGCTGCTGGGGCGCGAGCGGGTGACGGTCGAGCTTGGGATCGTCAGCGAGGTGACTCTGCGGGAAGGGCTTTCTATTCCTGTCAGTGTGACGCCGCTGAAACCCATGTCTCAGAATCGAGACGTGGGGCACTCGCAAAAGCAGGTTCCCTACGGGAATGACAGAAAGAAAAGCAACGGCAAAAGCGCTGTCCAATTGGCGGTGGGTTCGACCAACGTCAGTGCGGCGTTGCTGGTAGCGTTGCCGTTGGAGGAGCGGCGTTGGGAGGACGCGAGTTTGCTCTCGTCGGAGACACACGACGTAAGCGGCGAGCCGGCGGACAGCACGCCGGAGGACGGTGGGGCAGCGGTCGCGGACGAGGGATCGCGGTCAAATGCCGGTGTTTTATTGAGCTTTCGCGGCATTGCGCCGACGCAGAACGCAAGCCTGCTGGACGGTGTTTCAGGCGACCGAGGTTTTCGCGGCGGAGCGCGAGGCGAGGGTGGACTGCGGTCGCAGTCGAGCTTTTCGCAAGGCTCCGTGCGGGCGTTTCGAGTTTCGCCGCACAGCTACTCGGCGCAATATGGCGGCGGCGCGGGCGGGTTGTTGACGGCAGCTTCGCGCAGTGGCGGCGATGCGCTGCATGGCGGCGGTTTCTATACCGTGCGCGAGAGCGCATGGGCGGCGGCGAATCCGTTTTCGGTGGTAACGCACTATAAAGACGGGGTCATCGTGAACTCGCTGGTGAAGCCGCGCGACTCCTTGCAGAGCGTGGGTGGACGCATTGGCGGGCCGGTCGGGGGGCGGCGGGTGTTTGGATTTGCGTCAATCGATGAGCAATTTAGGGGCTTTCCAGCGGTCTCTTCGCCGTCTTTAGCGACGTTTTATGCACTTTCCGCGACACAGGTCGCGCTGCTGGGAAATCGCGGCGTGACGGCGGCGGCGACCAGGGCGGCGCTGAACTATCTGGACAGTTTGACCGGCGAAGTTCCGCGCAGCGCGAATCGCGGGCTGGAGTTTGTGCGGTTCGACGTTCGAGCCAGTGCAAGGGACAATGTGACGGCGAGCTATTCGCATTCGCGGTTGGACTCTCCGGCGGGCAGCGGCCGGGGCGCTTCGGCGGCGGTGGTCGCGCGCGGAACCGCGAGCCTGGGCGACAGCACGGTCCGCGGCGACGCGGCGACCGTTCGCTGGCTGCATACGTTTTCGCCGAAGCTGAATAACGAGGTGCGCGGGCAGTTTGCGACCGACCTCGAGTTCGAGCAGCCGCGCGCGCCGCTGGCGCAGGAGGCGGGCATCGGGCCGGGAGGGTTTGCTCCGCAGGTCTCGATTCAGGGAGAGTTCTTGTACGGAACGCCCGCCTCACTGGGGCGCAACGCCTATCCCGATGAGCAGCGGGTGCAGGCCGCGGACGTGTTGCAGTGGGCTCCGGGGCATCATCTTTTCACGATGGGCGCGGACTGGAGCCGCGTGCATGATCGGATCGATTCGTTGGCGGACACGGACGGCTCTTTTCGCTATGACAGCGGGGCGACAGCCGGGCGCGCCGGGGGCCTGGTCGATTGGATCACGGACTTCACGTTCAACGTGCGGGCGAATCCGAATGGAGGGTGTCCGTCGATCAATGCGACGAACCATTTTTTCTGTTTTCGCAGTTTTACGCAGAGCTTTGGGCAGCAGCAGGTGGAGTTCACGACGCACGACTTCGCGGGCTTCGCGCAGGACCTTTGGCGGTTGAGGGCGGGGCTGACGGTTGAGATGGGCGCGCGCTATGAGTACACGCTGCTGCCCCTGCCGCAGCAGCCGAACGTGGCGCTGGACGCGGCGTTTCGGGCGACCGGAGCGACGAGCGTGTTTCCGGAAGACCGCAACAACGCCGGGCCGAGAGTGGCCGTGGCATGGTCTCCGCGGCAAGGGCACTGGGGAACGGCGCGGGTGGGATATGGCGTGTACTTTGGGCGGCTGCCGGGGAGCAGGGTGCGGGCGGCGTTGCTCGATACCGCGTTGCCGTCAAGCGCGACACGCATCCACATCACGCCGACGACGGTGACCGCTTGTCCGCAGGTAGCGAATCAGGGGTTTGGATATCCGTGCGCGTATGTGAGCGCACCGCCGGCGGCGGTCGCGGCGACGACTTCGGCGGACTTGTTTGCGCACAACTTCCGTCTGCCGGCGGTGCAGCAGGCGGAGTTGACGCTGGAGCGCGAGTTTGGTGCCGGCCTGTCCGTGCGCGGGACGTATTCGATGGCGATTGCGACGCAGTTGCC
>JALYTE010000338.1 GCA_030854435.1 Acidobacteriota bacterium
TGGACGGAAGGGCGGGGTTTCGGTGAGCAAGAATCGCCAGCACATGTCGGAGATCGGTCGCAAGGGCGGCGAAGCTCGTGGTCGCAAGCAGGGTCGCGGCAACGGCAGTGCGGCTCGCGAGAATGGCTCCGCCTCCGACACAAGCGACAAAAGCGAGGACGGCGCGATGTTTGGTCCGCCCAATCCGCTCGACGCCATCAACAAGCTTTAGCTCTGGCGAAAGGAAAGTAAGAGCGGGAATGCATACAGATGCATTCCCGCTCTTTGTTTTTTGCGCAGTGTCGCGGTCTCCATAGACGGCAACACTCTGTCGCCTAGCGGCCTAACGGTTCGAGAAACTCCCTTGGCACCGCGATCAGGTCGGTCATCGCCGGCAGCGTGTGCCCTGCGACGGGCAGCAGCGGCAGCGCTTTGCCAGCGATGCTCCGTGTCGGGCCGCCCCGGGGTTCAAAGTCGCAAGGCCGGCAGAAACACACCTCAAATCCCAACGCGTCCAGAAACTTCAGGAGCTCGGCCGGCGGCGCGACGCGCTGCAGCCATTTCTCAAAGTATTCGAAATAGACGGCTTGGATCACGCGTGCTTTCAGAGCGCGCGCGCCTCCGCGCAACGCCGAGAGCTCATAGCCTTCGACATCGAGCTTCAACAGTTCGACGCGAGCAATCCCACCCTCATCTAGATAGTCGTCAAGGGTAATCGCCTGCACCTTAATGCCTGCGCCTTCCGCACTGATATGAGAGGCGCCGCTTTGATCGTGATCAATTTCGAACGATATGACACCAGGTGAATCAGTGACCGCCGCTTCGGTCACTGTCATGCGCATCGTCGGATAGAGCAACTTGGTTTTCCGGATCGAGCGAACGAGAGTAGCATTCGGCTCAAAGAGGTGAAAGTCGATCTCCTGCCTGTGTCGCCCTGCAAGACCGAAGCTAAAGAGTCCGTGATTTGCCCCCGCGTCGAGAAACGTGCCGCCCTCGGATAGAAGTGTATCCGCGACCCTGAAAAAATCGCGCTCATATCCCTGATCGATGACGATCAATCGCAAAAAGGCGTCGCTCATGTCGGCATAACCAAATGAGTCGTCGCGGATGCGCACCAACTGCAGAGCCGGTTCGCCGGTCAACCTCATCCACGTCGTCATTAGTCGATGTCGGCGCAATATTCTGGGCAGCTTTTCGAAGACGGCGGCGGCAGCGGGAAGCATGTAGAAGCCTGTAGACGGTACTCTTGAGAATCAACACCCAGCAAAATGAGAAACGGGGACGCGTGCACACGCGTCCCCGTTTCTCGCTTTCGCGTGGACGCTCCGCTTTCTACCGTCGCCCCCCAAACCGATACGCCGTAAAGTCCTTCCACATCTGCTCCACGCTACTCGCCATCAGCGGCACCTTATACGGCTGCCCCGCCTTCGCCGCATCCGTAATGCTCATCGTATACACCGCCGTCGTCCCCACCGCCCGCGGCGCGAAATCCTCGATGCGATACACATAGATCCCCTGCATCGCCACCGGTTTCCCCGCCGCCTTCGTCTGGTCGACGATCAGCATCGCCGGGATTCGCACCTTCTCCACCGGCACGATCTCTACGCCGTCGCGATAGATCTTCATCTCCTTGAAGTTCCCCTCGTCGATCCCCTGGATCTTGTCGGGCTCGTAGAATGGGAACGCGGTCTTGTCCGACGTCACGTTGAACACCACCACCGCCCGGCGCTCACCCAGAAAGTCGGACCAGTCGCGCCATCCCTCAATGGGGTCCACCGTCGTCCACGACGCCGCCTTTCGCGGATCGTTGCGCTTCCTCTCGGCCAGCGCCTTCGTCGCCTGCGTCTGGCGCCACGCCATCACCTGCGGCGTCATGATGACCACCTTGAACGGGCCAACCTCCGCCCGATAGTTGTGCAGATCGAGCGTCGATCCGAGCCCGCTCACCGCAGCAATCGGCTCGCTCGGAAACGCGTCGCGCGGCACAACGGGGAGCAGTGAGTCGGTCACGGGCTTGAAGCGCGCACTCGTCACTGAATCCTTCGCGCGCTGCAGCGCCGCCATCAGCACGGGCACCGCC
>JALYTE010000341.1 GCA_030854435.1 Acidobacteriota bacterium
CGCTCACGAGTGGCTGACCTGGCGCAGATGCCTGAACGATTTTGCTCCGCGCCTTTTCAAATGAGGGAGCGGCACGCCATTTGATATATTCTCAGTGACCATTCGACAAGGAGGCACACGGTGAACGACCATTATTTTTCGAGAAGATATTTTTTTTACGGCACGTTGCTGGCAGGCGCCGTGCCGTCGCGGGGTTTCGGCAACACGGCTTCTCTTTCGGCGCTGGGCTATAAATCGCCGAACGAAAAGATCAACATTGCGGCCGTTGGAGTCGGCGTGCGCGGCCCCGCGATTCTGGTGGGCGCGGCCGCGACGGAGAATATCGTGGCGCTATGTGACGTGGACGAAGAGCGTTCGGCACGCGGCTTCGCGACGTATCCGAACGCTAAGAAGTACAAAGACTACCGCAAGATGTTCGAGACGGAGGGCAAGAACATCGACGCGGTGATGATCGCGACGCCCGATCACATGCACACGCCGGTGGCGCTTCTCGCCATGCAGCACGGCAAACACGTCTATTGCGAGAAGCCGTTGACCCGGACGCCGTGGGAAGCGCAACTGCTGGCCGATGCCGCCGTGAAATACAAGGTCGCCACCCAGATGGGCAACCAGGGTTGGAACCACGAGGGCACGAAGACCGCGTGCGAAATCTTCTGGTCCGGCGAGATCGGCGACGTCAAGGAAGTGCATGCCTGGACCGGCGGCATCTACGGCGGTCAGCCGGACATCCCGGCGACCGGACCCGAATCGGCGCCCGTCCCAGCCACGCTCGACTGGGACCTTTGGCTCGGCTGTGCCGTCGCGCGCGCGTTCAATCCGCTGATGACAAATCAGTGGCGCGCCTTCATCGACTTCTCTACCGGGGGTTCGCTTGGCGACTGGCTGGTGCACAATCTCGGATCGGCTCACCTGGTGCTGCAACTCGATAAGGCCAGCCCGACCAGCGTAGAGTGCGTATATGTCGAAGGCAAGAATCAGTGGGTGTGGCCGCTGCGCGCGCACATCGTCTTCGAGTTTCCGGCCCGGGGTGGCATGCCTCCGTTGACCGTACACACTTACCAGAACATGCGCGGCGACTTCCAAGACCCGCCCGAAATGAAGGAAGGCGAGCGTCTGTTCCCACCGATGAACAATCTAGCGGAGAAAGGCCGCCCGTTCGTCCAGGGCGGCGACGGGATGATGCTGGTCAGCACGCAGCTCACGGTAGATGGGAAACCAATCGCGCAGCAGGGTCGCGGTGGCGCGGTTCCCCCAGGCGGCGGGCGTGGACCGGGCGGCCGCGGACTACCCCCGGGCGCTTCTTCGGATCCCAAGATGCGCGCACCCGGCAACGGCGCCGTGTTCGTGGGATCGAAGGGCTACATGGCGACAACTTCGCGGGGTGAAGGTGTGTGGCTCTTGCCAGTCTCACGCTGGGCGGACTACAAACTGCCACCGCAAATGCTACAGCGCGGCGTCAATCACCAACAGGACTGGATTCGCGCCTGCAAAGGCGGCGCGCCGGGCGTATCGGACTTCGCGGTGGCAACGAAGTACATCGAGTGGCTCGCGTTGGGGGCGATTGCGCTGCGCGTTCCAGGCAAGCTCATGTGGGACGGGAACAAGCGGCGCTTCAGTAACAGCGAAGAAGCGAACCGCTATGTGAAGCCGTTCCTTCGCAAAGGTTGGGACCTGAAGGTATAGCAATGAGAGCCAACATAACCCGAGTGCTGCCGGGAGCAGCCCTTGCCTTTGCCATATCGATCTCCGCTGCGCCGCCTATCCGCGTCATGCTGCTCGATGGAGAACAGGGTGGCCCCTACCACGCCTGGCAGGAGACCACACCGTATCTGAAGCGAATGCTGGGCGACGCAGGCATTTTTCAGGTTGACGTGGTGACGGCGCCGGGTCGTGAGGGCGATTTCAGCGGCTTCAAACCGGATTGGGGTAATTACCAGGTCGTGGTGTCTAATTCCGACGCTCCGGATGAGCGTTGGCCCGAGAGGCTGAAAGCCTCTTTCGAAC
>JALYTE010000358.1 GCA_030854435.1 Acidobacteriota bacterium
CGAACCTATGCTCGGCTCCTTGTGCCTAGCTACTTCTCGGCGCAAAATTGACCTTTCCAGGATTGAGGTCAATGTGTTGCTGCAAAACAAAACCCGCCGGGGTGAGCGGCGGGCCTGAGTTGGTTAGACTTGGGTTGGGGCGCCTACAGGACGGAACGTTTTTCCATTATGCGACCGATGTTGACGACGTTGTCGGCGATGACGCCGAGTCCGACCCAACGCTTCATTCCGGCGTCGCCTTTGTAGCGGCAACGATCGAGCCCGTGTCGCCGCTTGACCACGCTGATGCGTCCCTCGCATCCGGTCCGCCATTTCTGTCCGTTGCGGAACCAGCGCTTCCTCTGCTCTCGTTTGCGCTCAGGGCTTTTGGTCGAACGGTTGGGAATGCAGACGCGCTTGACGCCCTGGGCGTACGCTGCTGCCTCGTTCTTGGCGGAGTAGAATGCGGCATCTGCTGCCACCATGTGCGGCGGGCGCCCCAGCATTGCTCGATGTATATCGATGGCGGCTACCAGCAGGTCCGAATCGCTCGGACGCCGATCATAGACCTCGTAGTCGATCACGATTTGGTCCTCGGCCTCCTGCAACTTCACCATCTTGCCGAACTCGTTCGGCTTGCCGGCCTTGCCTTTGCGAATGATCTCCGTCGATGGCTCGAACAGGCTGAGTATCTTGCCTTCGGCGTGTGTGTCGCCGCGGAAGATACGCGCTCTCGTCTGCTTCATCACTTGCTTGACCAGCGGCACCATCGCGTCGAGCTCTTGGCGCAGGCCTTCGAGCACCAACTGCTGCAGGCCGTTCCTTGCGCGCTTCGTTCCTTTGGCGACCTCTTTGGAGAACCGCTTCGCCTGTCCCACCACTCGGCTGGTCGCATTGAGCAGCTTGCCATAGGATCGATTGAGCTTCTCCCGGCTCTGCTTGGTTCTGGAGCGCGCCGCCCGGGCGATGTCCAGGACCCGCAGCTTCACGCTGCGACGGCGGTCGCGCAGCTTGGCGCCAGTCTCGCCGGCGATCTTGCCAATTCTTTTCATGGTGCGGATCAGAACCCGCACGCCATCGCCCAACAAGCTCGAATCGGTTGGATAGTGGACGTTGGTCTCCACCACGGTGGTGTCCACGCGCATTCTGCGCCCTGCCGCCAACCCGTCGGCTTGAGCCAGCTTCACCAACCTTTGGTGAATCTGCTTGACCACCTCGGGCCCCACTGCCAGGCCCCAACGTCCCATCGTCTTTGCATCGGGCATCTTGCCGGCGCCGACGCGGGTGAAGTCGCGGTACACCAGATTGGCGCGCACCTCGCGCTCCAGCACGCCATAGCTCCAGTTGCGGATGTGCTTGAGGATCAACAAGCGCAATACCATCTCGGCCGGCGCGCCCAACCGACCGCGACTGCGGCTCTTGGGATGTCGCCTCGCCAGCGCTTCATACACCGCAGCTACGATCTGTTCATCCGCCAGCACCCGGTCGGCGGGTTCCATCCAACCTTCGCGAAGATCGCTCACTTCTTCGGCGATCAACCCGTCGCCAAAGCTGAGCTGAGCTCGGCGCATCTCAATCACGCTGTCCTCCCGAGCGCCTTCGACGCGGCTCCGGACGCAGCAAATCATGATTGAGTTCGCAAATGGTCTCGATCGATTGCTTCAGCTTCTGATAGTTGTTCAGCCAGCGGCGAACCTCGGCGACGCGCTCGCGACGCACACTGAGTTGCCGCGTGCGTCCACCAGCATAGGTGACCGTCAGAACAAACACCCGGTGCCCTTCGCCACGCGCGCATTTCGGGCAGTCTTTGGTATGCCGGACGGTGCGCTCCAGCAGCGAGCCACGCAGCAATTCGCCAGTGACTGGCAGCTTGCCGACAAGCTTCTCGCGCGCTCGAAAGGATCGATCTCGAATCATTCATAAGAATGAATCAGACCGCACTCGCCCCTGTCAATTTCAATTCCGTCTGACCTTGCAGTTTTCCAAGCCCTGAGCGATTCTCCCGCAACAACCGAGCACTTCAATTTTGCGCCGGAAAGTAGCTAACGGCCAGATTGGCGTGGATGCTCTTTTAGTCGCGACAGTTGCGGCTCTGTTTTACGTTATCCTCATCATCGGATTATGCTGTCTCTTTCTAT
>JALYTE010000376.1 GCA_030854435.1 Acidobacteriota bacterium
ACGGTCAAATGCGGTGGTGTGTCGGTTTGTGAGGGTGCGGGGGTTTCGGGGGGAGGGGTGCGGACGATGGGTGCGGGGGTTTGTGTTTGCGGTGGAGGGGGTGTCGGTTCCTGCGCGGTCGCAACGAGGGAGGCCGAGGCGAGCAGAAGTATTGTCAGTTGGCGGGCGAAGGTCAAGGTTTCCGGCTCGGGGTCAGTGTGCGGCGATACGACGATACGAGGCTGATTGTAATGGGTTGGATGCGGAGGCCGAGTCAAAGGCCGTGCGACAGCGTAAACTTTGTGAGTATGAGGGTATTTGGCGTCGATTGCGGGACGGAGCTTACCGGCTACGGCGTGGTGGAGGTGGACTGCGACGCGCGCACGCCCAAGCTGCGCTATCTGTGCGCGGGGGCGGTGAAGTTGAGCAAGAAGGACTCGACCGCGCAACGGCTGGCGCAGGTGTACGCGGAGTTGAGCGCACTGATGCTGATGTGGGAGCCGGAGATGGTGGCCATCGAAGAGGTGTTTTTTTCGGCGAACGCGAAGAGCGCGTTGAAGCTCGGCCAGGTGCGCGGCGTGGCGATGCTGGCGGCGGCGAACTGCGGGCTGGCGGTCGCCGAGTATGCTCCGCTGTCGATCAAGAGCGCGGTGGTGGGCTACGGGCTGGCGGCGAAAGAGCAGGTGCAGTTTATGGTGGCGCGGCTGCTGGAACTTGATGAGGCTCCGAAGCCTGCGGACGCGGCGGACGCGCTGGCGATCGCGATTTGCCACATTCACCATGCGCAGACCGCGGAGGCGTTGCGGCGATGAAGGTGTGGATTGCCACGGTTTTGTTGTGTGCGTGTGGAGATTGGGCGGCGGCGCAGGTCAAGGATGCCGGAGTGGAAAATTTGGGGGCGCCTTCCGAGGTGAAAATGCTTGCGTACACTTCGATCAGTTTCAGCTTTACCGCGCGTTCGGCGGACAGTCCTGCGTGGGAAATCGACGTGAAACAAGATCTCTCAGGGACTTACCGTGCGAAGGACGGCGCTTCAGTCCCGATCACGATCAGTGCTGTGACGATGAAGCGATTGGGTGGCGGAGATTCGGCCGTCGGTTCAGGCAAATGCGAAACGAAGCAGAAGAACATCGCACAGACGGGGAGCAAGTCGATCACCTATGTGGCCGGTGACGCTTCGAGCCGCTGCGTTTTCAACTACTCCGATGAAGGAGAACTGAACGCGGCGGCGGCGGCGTTTCAGGCCATCGCGCAGACTATGCAGGCGGGGGAGAAGTTGAAGCATGACCATCGCTTCGATCGTCTCGGGTTGGATGCGGACCTCGACACGCTGACCGCCGCGGTGAAGGACGGGTACGCGATCGAATTGCAGAATATCGCAGCGATTCTGCGGTCCATTGTGGAGGACGATGAAGTGCTGTCGGCGTCTCGACGCAAGGCGAAAGGCCTGTTGGATATGGCGAGCGTTCAGGCCGCGGTGAGTGCGCGGTAGAGTTCGGCCATCGACTCGAGCGAGACGGTTTCCGCGCGAGCCTGCGCTGGAATAGTGGCGGGCCATGTGGCGGCGAGGCGCGCGGGGTCGTAGCCGGCGGCGCGGAGATTGTTGCTGAGAGTCTTGCGCTTCTGCGCGAAGGTGGAGCGGAGGAATTTGTTGAAGCCTTCGGGGTCGACGCGCAGCTTGGAGAAGCGTGGGGCGAAGTCGAGGCGCAGGACGGTGGAGAAAACGTCGGGGGGCGGGGAAAAAGAGCTGGGCGGGAGTGTGAATAGGCGCTCAGCGTGGGCGTGCATCTGGGTGAAGGCGGAGAGCGCGCCGTAGTCGCTGGAGCCGGGGGAGGCGGCGATGCGGTCGGCGACTTCGCGCTGCATCATCAGGACAGCGCGGGCGAGGACGCCTTCGCGAGCGGCGGCGAAGAGGTGGAGGAGGATGTCGGAAGTGATGTAGTAGGGGAGGTTGCCGACAACGTCGAGGGTTTGTGTGGGCGGGGGGGCAGGTACAGTTTCCAGTTGCGAGTTGTCCAGTTTCCAGGCAAGAGCGGCGAGGTTGATGGTGAGGATGTCGGCGGTGTGGATGGTGACGTGGGGGTCGTTGCGGAAGCGGAAGGTGAGTTCGCGGGCGAGGGCGGGGTCGAACTCGATGCAGTGCAGGCGGCGGCAGCGCGCGGCGAGGAGCGCGGTGATGGCACCGTGGCCGGGGCCGATTTCGACGACAGTGCGTTGGCTGGTGTCGCCGAGCGATGCGGCGATGCGGCGGCAGGCGGCTTCGTCGGTTAGAAAGTTTTGGCCGAGTTTGGGTTTACGCATTTAATTTCAGATACGTGTGCGGCGTTGTAGCGCGTAGTGGAGTGGGATGCCGGTGAGGATGACGGCTGTGCCGATGAGCGAGTTGCGGGGTTGGTCGGCGAAGCTGAAGACCAAAAGGACGAGTGCGGCGAGGATGAAGAGCGCGGGCACGACGGGATAACCCGTGACGCGATAGGGGCGGGGCGTGTCGGGTTCGCGGTAGCGGAAGACAAAGACTGTGGCCGCGGTGAGCGCGTAGAAGAGCCACTCGGAGAAAATCGCGAGCGAGAAGAGAGCTTGAAACTTTCCGATGGCGAGCAGCAGCAGCGAGCTGAGAAGGGCTTGCAGGATGAGGCTCGATGAGGGGGTTTGGAAGCGCGGATGGATGCGTGCGAGGGCGCGGGGGAAGAGGCCGTCGCGGGCGGCGGCGAAAGGTACGCGCGCGCCGGAAAGCGAGCTGCCGACGAATGTGGCGCAGATGCTGACGGCCATTCCGATGGAGACGAGCGCCGCGCCGAAGTGGCCGGCGACGAGCAGCAGCGCGTCGGCGGCGGGCCTCTCCGATGTGGCGATCACGGCCGCGGGGAGGACGTATTGAATGGCCGCATTGGTGAGCATGTAGAGCGCGCCGACGACGGTGACGCCGCCGATGAGGGCGAGCGGGAGGGAGCGTTGCGGGTTTTTTATTTCGCCCGCCATCTGGGTCACGTCGGACCAACCGTCGTAGGCCCACAGCGCGGCGATGAGCGCGATCATGAAGCCGGCGAAGCCGCCGCGCGCGCCGGTAAAGCTGGTCGCGAAGTTGTGCCAGGAGCCGTGCTCGATGCTCGAAAAACAGAAGCCCGCGATGACCAGGATCATCAGGACCTTCAGCCATGTGAGCGCGGTTTGCACGTTGGCCGATTCGCGGGTGCTGACGATGTTCAGACCGGTGATGAGCCAGGTCGCGGCGATGGCGAGCACCTGGCTCCAGAGCAGGTGTGCGAAAGCCGGGTGCGAGAAGAAGCTGAAGACGGTGAAGGTGCCGAGGACGCGCATGAGGCCGGCGGCGATGGTCGCGATGGACGCGGGCTTGGCGATCATGACCCACGTCCAGGTGTAGAGGAAGGCGATGAGGTCGCCGTATGCGTCGCGCAGGAAAGCGTACTCGCCGCCGACACGCGGCTTCATGGCGGCGACTTCGGCGTAGCTCATGGCACCGAACAGCGAGAGCAGGCCGCCGAGTATCCACGCGGCGTAGACCATGCGAGCGCTGCCGGTTGCGGCCATCATCTCGCGCGGGACCAGGAAGATGCCCGAGCCGATGATGATGCCGATGACGATCGCCATGGCGTGGGTCGCGTTGAGGACGCGGGGCAACTCGGCGTGTTGGTTGCGCGGCATGGGTGCTTGCAAGGCTAACAGAGCCAGATTAAGTCTTTCGGCATTCGCTCCCGGGGCTAAAGCCCACACGCTTTCGTATCGTTTACCGCGGGCTGAAGCCCGCTGCTACTCCGGCGAGAACCAGCGTTCGGACTTAATCAGAGCATCCCTAAAGATGGCGCCTGTCAGTTGTAGTCCTTTTCCTTGTCCCATTGGATCGGCGTTTCCGAACGGCGACCGCGGCACAGGTAAATGTTTCTGTGTTCGTAGGGCATGGCCAGCGGATTGCTCATGTGGCCTACGATTTGCACGCTGCGATAGGACCGAAGCATTTCCTGTGGCGTGTCGTCGCTGATGGAGATGAGCAGTTGGCCGTCGCAACCGTGCAGGCCCCACATCCAGTACGCGTTGTGGTTGCTGATGGCGGGCGGAAGGCGTGGCTCTTCGCGACGGCCGAGGAAGTCGATGGCTCCCGCTTCGCCGTAGTTTTGGCCGTAGATGCAGACGTGTTGCTGTTCTTCGGGGGTAAGAGAGCGATAGACATGGACGACCTGGTCGGCGTACTCCTGCCAGCCGAAGCGGTC
>JALYTE010000350.1 GCA_030854435.1 Acidobacteriota bacterium
TCAATATCCCGCGGCCTTGCCCACATGATGGCGTTTGTCCTGCCCGCCGAGCAGTTCACCGGTCTTTGGATCGACGGCGATCAACTCGCTATCGCCCCACACCCCCGCGCCTTTTTCATCGAACTCCGCCTCGCGCTTGGTCGCGTATCCGTCCGCCTTCATGGCCTCGACAACGTCCACCGGAAAACTCTTCTCGAACTGCAAGATGTCCGGCAAATACTGGTGATGAAACCGCGGGGCGTCCGCGGCGGCCTGAATGTCGAGCCCGTTGTCGAGCACGCTGATGAGATCGTTTGCGACCGTCGTAATGATGGTCGACCCGCCCGGCGAGCCCAGCACCAGCCGCAGTTTGCCCCGCTTTCCCTTCGGCGCAATCGTCGACACGATGGTCGGCGTCATGCTCGAGAGCGGCCGTTTCCCCGGCGCGATCGCGTTCGCCGGTCCTTGAATCAGGCCGAAGCCGTTGGGCACGCCCATCTTCGAGGCGAAGTCGTCCATCTCATCGTTGAGCAAAAATCCCAAACCCGCCACCGTCATCCCCGAACCGAATCCAAAGTTCAGCGTGTAGGTGGTCGAGACCGCGTTCCCGTCCGCATCGACGACCGAGTAGTGCGTCGTCTGCGGCGATTCATGCGGCGCGGCCTTCGCCTTCGGAGGCTCCGGCATAAATCCAGCCGGTCGCACTAGCGTCGCCGAGGGTGAAGGCTTCGTCGCGTCGATGGTCTTGCGCCACGCAGCGGCGTAGGCCGGGTTCGCAATCTCTTTGAGCGGCATGTGCGTGAAGTCGGGATCCCCTAGATAGTCTCCGCGGTCCATGTACGCGCGGCGAAACGCTTCCGTAATGATGTGGACCTGCGCTGGCGAGCGGTCCGCGCCCAGCTTCTGAAGGTCGTATCCACCCAGAATGTTGAGGATTTCGATCAGTGCAATTCCACCCGAACTCGGCGGCGGAGAAGTCAGCACCTCATAGCCGTGATAGTGCCCCACCAGCGGCGTGCGCTCCTTGCACTCATACGCGGCCAAATCGGCAGCAGTAATGTTGCCGCCATTCTTCGCCTCAAACGACGCAATCTCCGCCGCCATCTTGCCCTTGTAAAAATCATCGGGGTTCGCCGCGATACGCTCCAAAGTGCGCGCCAGATCAGGCTGCTGAAAACGCTCCCCCGCCGCATAGAACTTCCCCTCACGCTGAAATATCCGGTGCGACTCCGGGAAATGCGCCAGCAACCCCGCATGAAATCCTCGCGCCTCTTCTTCCGTCAGCACATACCCCTCGCGGGCCAGCCGAATCGCCGGGGCCATCACCTTCGCCAGCCCCAAGCGCCCATACTTCTTTTCCGCGAACGCCAGCCCCGCCACCGTCCCCGGAACGCCACTGGCCTTCGTGCCCACGATCGACATTTTGGGCACCACGTTGCCCTGCGCATCGAGGTACATGTCCGCGCTCGCCGTCGCCGGAGCCTTCTCGCGATAGTCCAGAAAGCGCGCCTGCCCGTGCGCCAGCTTCACCGAAGCCGGTCGAATCAGCATGAAGCCCCCACCGCCGATATTGCCCGCCGCCGGATACACCACGGCCAGCGCAAACCCCACAGCCACCGCCGCATCGACGGCGTTGCCGCCCTCGCGCAAAACTTCAACACCCGAGTCGGTCGCATCGTGATGTATGCTGACCACCATCGCATGGTCCGCGCGCACCGGAGTGGCCGCAGTTTGCGCGACCGATCCGGAGGTCAGTGCAAATGCAAGGGTGAATGCCAGAACGTCATAACGCGCGAAGATATTATTGACCATCCACTTAATGTAATCGCACCTGGCTGCACAGCGCTACCGCAGCGCCACGGCGACCTGTCGGCCCGATCCGTCCCGAAACTCAACCGCCTTGCCCGTCATTTTGCTCACATGCACCTGCATCGGAAC
This sequence comes from Acidobacteriota bacterium, assembly GCA_030854435.1. Classification (GTDB taxonomy): domain Bacteria; phylum Acidobacteriota; class Terriglobia; order Terriglobales; family Acidobacteriaceae; genus Granulicella. The sequence continues at coordinate 1,918 of JALYTE010000350.1, forward strand.
GCTCAACACTGCAGCTTCATCATCGGTCATGCAGGCAAAATGGTGAAAACATCCCAAAAAATCCGGCCTGCCTGCGTGCTCGCCATGCTGGACGAGCAGGCGATAACTCGCGATATCCGGATGGTCGAGCACAACGTCATTCGAGTAGTTGATGTACACCTGCGCCCCGTCCTTCTTCACGCCGTCGATGCTGACCTTCCCCAGCGGGTCGCGCAGATACAGCGTCCGCCGATGCGATACGACGAACGACGCGAACACCACAAACAACAGAAACACGGCCTGCATGACCCGTCTTCGAAACTTTCTCATAACTCAGCTTTTCTCTTCGTGATATTCCTGCTCTGTGTTTATGCTCCACAAGGCCGACTTGTCCACTCGCCCCGCCGCGACGCCATCCACCACCGCCATCGCGGTCAGCATGGAATGGTCCTGATTGTTGTACTTGTGCATCCCATTGCGGCCTACCAGAAACAGGTTCTCGAACCCGTCCGTCCACGCCCGCAACTCGTCAAAACGATCATAAGTCCCAAAATACGCCGGGTACGTCTTTGGCACCCGCACCACATGTCCGTCCAGTACATCGGCAGTTTTCAAAATGCCGATCTTCTCCAGCTCCGCCGCCGCAAACTGCTTCAACTCCTCGTCCTGCATTGCCCACAACGGGTCGGTTTCGTAGCAGAAATATTCCAGCCCAATCCAAACCTTCGCCGGGTCCTGAACCATGTACGGACTCCAGTTATTGAACACCTGCAACCGCCCCAAAAGCACGTCCGGCTCCTGAATATAGATCCATGTGTCCCGAATCAGGCCGCCGTCGGGTTCTGTGACGCTGAGCTTGTTCGCCAGAATCCCCACAGTAATGAAGTCGCGATATTGCAGCCCTTCGCTCACCTCACGCACATTCGCGGGCACGTCAATTTTTAGCGCGCGCACCAAGTCGCGCATCGGCATGGTCGAAAGAAAATAGTCGCCCTCAAATCGCCGCCGCTCGCCCGCCGCGTTCACGGCATCGACTGCAACGACGCGCTTCCCATCGCATTCAATGCTGACGACCCTCCATCCCATGTGAATCTCTCCGCCGCCCTCGACCACCTTATCGGCAACGTGCTCCCAGAGTTGCCCGGGCCCAAACTTCGGATACAGAAAACGTTCGATCAGCGACGTGTCCGTGCCCTTTTGCGCGATGTCGCCTGCGACCTTCGGCTTCCCCGCAAACGTCTTCTTCACGAAATGCTTGACGGCGGTCGTCAGCGAAAGCCCTTTGATCCGCTGCGCCCCCCACTCCGCCGAAATCCGGTCGCACGGCGTCCCCCACACCTTCTCCGTATAGCTTTTGAAGAACGTCAGATAAAGCTCGCGCCCAAAGCGGTTGATCAAAAAATCTTCGAGCGATTTCTCCGGCTCAATCTGGTGAAACTTCGACGCCAGATAGCTCACCCCGACCTTCACCATCCGCACTGGGCCGAGGTTCCTGACCGTATTTCCGGTCAACGTAATCGGATAATCGAAAAACTTACGTAGGTAATAAATGCGGCTCTTGCGTGGTCGGATCAGCATCACCAAATCGGGATTCTCAGGCCGCATGCGCACTTCGGCGTGCGTCACCACATCGTCCAGCACATTGCCGTCAACATCCTTCTCGATGGTTTCTTCATCCAGCGAAAGGGTCGAGACGATCGGCCCCGCCCCGCGCAGCACAGGCTCCTCGGCCAGAGGCCCTGGCACTGCAACAATCCGGGATTTGCCCTGATAACTGATCTGCACGGCCTCGGCCTCCGTCTCCGTCTCCGGCGGCATCAGGTCGATCCACCACTGCATCACGCGGTCGCTCTTTGAAAAAAAGCGGTGGCCCCCGATGTCCATCCGATTGCCTTTGTAGCAAACGGTGCGCGAAATCCCGCCAATCTCCCCGGACGCCTCAATCACCACCGGCTGCACATCGGTCTTGCGCAGAAACTCCAGCGCGGCTGTCAGCCCCGCAGGCCCCGCTCCGATAATGATTGCCTTCCGCGCCACGTCGCTCGCCCTCGTGCCCACCCAAGCTTATCGCAAAGACTCCCCTGCCGCCTCACGGTTGTCAACGCAGCTTGGTTATACTGACGCTGAAGTTCCGCCTCATAACACTCCCTGGCAAACTGGCCACTGGCCAACCGGCAACTCGTAAACGACCAGCATCGAGGCTCATTGATTCCATCGCCGCAAGCCGTTCCGCAGCACATCACATGGCGCGAACGCCTGCGCGCCCACCTCGCCATCGCGAGGCTCGACCACTCCATCAAAAATCTCTTCGTCCTGCCCGGCGTCATCGTCCCGCTGAGCGTCTACCCAGGCCTGTGGAGCGACCGCCTTGTCCTCAAGATGCTGCTTGCGCTGGTCGCGATTACGCTGGTCGCCTGTAGCAACTACGTCATCAACGAAGTGCTCGACGCGCCCTTCGACCGCCTCCACCCCATCAAGCGCGACCGCCCCGCCGCCCGCGGCCTGGTCAACATCCCTGCGGCCTACGCCCAATGGCTGCTGATGATGCTTGCTGGTATCGCCATCGGCCTCACCATCTCGCGCCTGTTCGCGCTCATGGCGCTGGTCCTCTGGATCATGGGATGCCTCTACAACTTCCCGCCCGTCCGCACCAAAGACGTTCCCTACCTAGACGTCCTCACCGAGTCCATCAACAACCCGCTGCGCATGTTGCTCGGCTGGTACGCCGTCACCAGCCTCATGCCGACGCCGCTGGTGCCGCCCGTTTCGCTGCTCATCTCCTACTGGATGATCGGCTGCTACTTCATGGCGCTCAAGCGCTTCTCCGAGCTGTCCGAACTCGCCGACCGCCGCGTCGCAGCGGCTTACCGCGCCTCATTCAAACGCTACACGCCGGAATCTCTGCTAGTCTCCGTGCTCTTCTACGCTTCAATGGCGATGCTGTTTCTGGGCGCATTCATCATCCGTTATCGCATCGAGTTGATTCTCGGGTTCCCGTTCGTGGCGCTCACGATGGCCATTTATCTCAAACTCGCCTTCAAAAAAGACAGCGCCGTCCAGAACCCCGAGAAGCTCTACCGCCAGCCGCTGCTGATGGCCTCCTTCGCGGCCACCGTGCTGGTCATGGGCCTGTTGCTTTTCATCCGCCTCCCCCGCCTCAAACAATTCTTCCTGCCCACGCTGCCACAAACAACGGTGGCAGCTCCACAATCATGAACGCAACCTTCAGCGAACCCACCAGCGAGCGGGGTGCCCCATGTCCGGATTCTCGGACATGGGATTCCACGTCGTCTGGAGCGAGACGCGCATTCCCCCTCACTGCAATCCTGTTCCTCCTCCTGACCGCGACCATCTCGCTCCTCTGGTCGCATCACAAACTCCTGTCGCAGGACGAGTTCTTCGCCCTCCAAACCGACAGCGCTCGAACTGTCTCACAACTCATCCACATCCAGCGCACCACACCCATCTCGCTTGACCCGTTGGTTCCTCATCTGCTCGCGCACTTCGCCATGCGCGTCTTCGGTGCGGGCGCTTTCGCCCTCCGGCTGCCCGCATTTCTCGGCTACCTGACCATGCAGGTCTGCCTCTTCTTTATCGTCCGTCGGTTCTATCTGGACCCGACCACTGGCGACCGCGCGGGCATCTTCGCGCTAGCGTTCCCCGCGCTCACAGCCACGCTTTTCTACTCCGCCGAAGGCCGCCCCTACGGCCTCCTCCTCGGTCTCTACGCACTGACGCTGCTCGCGTGGCAGTCCGCCATCCACCGCCCAGCAACCAACCTTGAGAATTTGTCATTCCGTAGCGCAAAAAATTGTCATCCTGAGCGCAGCGAAGGACCTGCTTGTCGAACCGCCCCGAATCCAGGCGCCACACAGCCTGCCCAGAATTTGCCGAAGGGTCCCGCTTTTGGGACGTGGGTTTGGCTGCCGCTACTCTCTTTCTCCATCGCCCTCACCCTCAACTCCCACTACTTCGGAGTCCTCCTCCTCATCCCCCTCTGCGCCGCCGAAATCTCCCGCACCATTGACCGCCGCCGCATCGACATCCCTGTCGTCTCCGCGATCGTCGCCGGCATGGCCGCAATTGTCTTCGCTCTCCCTTTTGAGAAATCCGCAGCGGAGTTCCGCCTCCACTACTACAACGGTGGAACCGTGGATCTGCGCGCGATCACACAGTCCTACCGCGCGCTGTTCGTCGATTACACGCACGCTAGTCTGCACACCCAACACATCGCCGCAATCGCGATCGTTATCAGTACCCTGATATTAATATCAGCCTTCTTATACCGCAACCGCGACCGCACCCTCCAACTCCCATTTCCCGAGTCGGTTTTCATCTTCGTCTTGGCCGCGCTCCCGTTCTTTGGCTTCCTACTCGCCCGCTTCGTGACGCACTCCATCGAAGTCCGCTACGTCCTCGGAGCCATCATCGGCGTCACGGTTCTGCTCGCCGTCGTCCTCGCTCCCGCGCTTCGCCGCGACGCCACCTACCGCATCGCGTTGGCCCTTTTATTCGCCGCGATCCCCGTCAGCGGCCTGCTCCGCATCCACGCCGAAATACGCACGACAAAAGAAATCCGCACCTCGCTTGTCCTTTCGCCCGAACTCAAAGCCGCAATCCTCGCCAGCCCCACGCAACTTCTCTACATCCAGGACATGGGCCATTTTGAAGTCGCCAGCTACTACGAACCCGACCCTTTCATCCGCTCCCACATCGCTCTGCTCTATTCCCGAGACAACGAAATCCTCTATGACGGGCACGACACGGTCTCGCTCACGGCGATGCACATGCGCGCCTTCACTGGCTTCCCCATCGTCGCCTACGACGATCTCAAGCGCCAGCCCGGCCCACACATTCTGGTGCTCTTCCACAGCGGTTGGGACTGGACCGACCAGGCGCTCGCAGTATCCCACCCCCAGATCACCCCTCTCGCCCCCGTCTTCGGCGGCAACGCGGTCTCCGTCCGCTTCGCACCATAAGCAGATTCACCTATGGTGTTGTGTTCATATTTGAGTTGTCATCCTGAGCGAAGCGAAGGACCTGCTTTTGCCGGGCGCACCATCACGACCCCTGGCGCCCCTCAACAACAAATTCAAAACCACCCTTGCCAGCATCGATCGTCACGCGATCTCCATGCAGCACCCGCCCATCTAAAATCCTTACCGCCAACGGGTCCTGCACCAACCTCTGAATCGCCCGCTTTAACGGTCGCGCCCCATACGCCTTGTCGTAGCCCGCCTGGAAGATTGCCTCTCGCGCCGCGTCGCTCAACGTCAACGTAATCCGCCGGTCGTCAAGCATCTTCTGCAAGTCCGCCAGCCGTAGATCGACAATGTGCGTCAACTGCTCGTGCGCCAGCGGATGGAAGACCACGATGTCGTCCACGCGATTCAAAAACTCTGGACGAAACTGCCTGCGCAACTCCTCCATCACGCGCGCCTTCGCTTCCTCGAACCCCTCCTCGCCCTCCGCCCACGATGTCGCAAGCTGCGTACCGCCGATGTTCGAGGTCATAATCAGCACCGTGTTCTTGAAGTCCACCGTGCGCCCTTTCGAATCGGTCAACCGCCCGTCATCGAGCACCTGTAGCAGCACATTGAACACGTCCGGGTGCGCCTTCTCGATCTCATCGAACAGCACCACAGCATAGGGCCGCCGCCGAATCGCCTCGGTCAACTGCCCGCCCTCCTCGTAGCCCACATACCCCGGAGGTGCGCCAATCAACCGCGCCACGGCGTGCTTTTCCATGTACTCGCTCATGTCGATACGAACCATCGCTTGCTCGTCGTCGAACAGAAACTCCGCCAGAGCACGCGCCGTTTCCGTCTTGCCCACGCCAGTTGGCCCCAGGAAAATAAACGAGCCAATCGGCCGCTTCGGATCACTCAGCCCGGCGCGCGAACGCCGAATCGCATTGGCAACCGCAGTCAGAGCCTCGTCCTGCCCCACCACTCGCTCGCGCAGCCGCTGCTCCATCTGCGTCAGCTTCTGCACTTCGCCTTCGAGCATCTTCGATATCGGAATCCCAGTCCACTTGGAAACGATCGCGGCAATGTCTTCTTCGTCCACCTCTTCCTTCAACATCCTTGAAGGCCGGCGAGAATGCTGTTGTGCTCCCTTCGCGTCCTCCGCGTGCGTCGTTGCCTGTTTTTCGGCGGCGTTCAACCCGTCCTGTTCCGCCGTCAACTCGCGCAGTTCGTTCTCCAGCTTTGGAATCTCGCCATACTGCAACTCCGCTGCGCGCTGCAGATTTCCCTTGCGCGTCGCATCTTCAGCCTCAAACCGCAGACCCTCCAACTTCGCCTTCAACTCGGCAATTTCGCCAATCGCTCCGCGCTCCTTCTGCCAACGCGCGCGCAAACCTGCGGCAGTCTCCTGCACGTCTGCAAGCTCACGCTCGACTTCGTGCAGCCGCTGCTGAGAATTCGTGTCCTTTTCACGCTGCAACGCCGCACGTTCGATTTCAAGCGATGTAGTCCGCCGTTCCAAGTCGTCAATCTCCACCGGCACCGACCCAATCTGAATCGCCAACGCGGCCGCAGCCTCGTCGATCAGATCGATGGCCTTGTCGGGCAGAAATCGGTCTGAAATATAACGATGCGAAAGCTCTGCCGCCGCAACAATCGCCGCGTCCTTGATGCGGACTTTATGGTGCGTCTCGTAACGCTCACGCAAGCCGCGCAAAATCGCAATCGTGTCCTCAACATTCGGCTCGCCCACGTACACAATCTGAAACCGCCGCTCCAACGCCGCATCTTTCTCGATGTACTTCCTGTATTCATTCAACGTCGTCGCGCCGATCGCGCGCAGTTCTCCGCGAGCCAGCGCCGGCTTCAACATATTGCTGGCGTCGATAGCGCCCTCCGCCGCACCCGCGCCCACCAGCGTATGCAGTTCGTCGATGAACAAAACAATCTCGCCGTTCGAGTCTTCGATCTCCTTCAACACCGCCTTCAACCGCTCTTCAAACTCGCCGCGAAACTTCGCCCCCGCCAGCATCGAAGCGAGGTCGAGCGAAATCACCCGCTTGTCGCGCAAAATCTCCGGCACGTCGCCATGCACAATCCGCCGCGCCAGCCCCTCGACGATCGCCGTCTTGCCCACGCCCGGCTCGCCAATCAGCACGGGATTGTTCTTCGTCCGCCGCGACAACACCTGCACCACGCGTCGGATCTCCTCGTCGCGTCCAATCACCGGATCGAGCTTCCCGCGCCGGGCCAGGTCGGTCAAGTCCTTTGCATACTTCTCCAACGCTTGGAACTTACCCTCGGGATTCTGGTCGGTCACACGCTGCGAGCCGCGCACCGTCGTCAACGCCTGCAAAATCGCCTTGTGGCTTGCACCCAACGCCGCCAGCGCCATCTGCACCGGCTCGCCTTTCGTGGCTGCGAGCGCCAGCAACAGATGTTCGGTCGAAACATAATCGTCTTTGAAGTTCTCCGCCTCCTTGAACGAGGCATCCAGAACCTTCTGCAATGCCGCTCCTATTCCCGGCTGCGAACCAGCCCCCTGCACCTTCGGCAGGTTGGCAATCGCCGCATTCATCTGCGCCAGCATCCGCTCGACCGGCACTCCCACCTTTTCGAGCACCGGCAGCACAACGCCTTCCTTGTCCTCCAACAGTGCCACCATCAGGTGCAGCGGCAACACTTCAGGATTGCCATTCTCCGCCGCCTGTCCCTGTGCCGCCTGAATCGCTTGCTGCGACTTCACCGTAAACTTGTCCCACTTGATCGCCATCCAACACCTCGCTCAAATCCGTTTTCTTCAAAGCTCAACACTCATCGCTCAAAGCTCTTATAATCCCGCTCGATACCGCGCACGCATCATCTACAATTCCGCCATGCTTCCTCTGATGCTTTTCCTCGCCCTACAAACCGCTCCCACTCCCAAAGCCGCCGCTGCTACCCCCACTGACCCACTTGCCACGCTCGCCGTCCTCAACGGCGCCTGGACCGTCAGCACGCCCGCGCCAGCTTCTGGGGCCGCCAAACCCGACAACCTTGTCAACCATTGCACCCGCACCGTCGCTTATTATTCCTGCGAGCAGGTGGTCAACGGCAAGTCCGCGGCCTTGATCGTCTTCGTCCCCGGCGATGCACCCGGCAAATATCACACTCAGATTGTCCTTCCCAACGGCTACTCCACAGGCCGCAGCGATCTGACCATCGACGCCGACCACTGGACCTATCTCGGCAAAGACGTTGAAGGCGACACGACCACTTGGTACCGCACCGAAAACTACTTCCACGGCCCCAACAGCATCCACTTCGAAATCTATAAATCGACCGACAACAAGAACTGGCAGAAAACCATGGAAGGCGACGAAACCCGCAGCCAAACCTAGTTTCCAGCCAGCTATTCAAGCCCGCGCAGCAACTGCGCAATACTGCGCTGTAGCCCAGGATGCTGCATCGAGGGCGCGACCTCCGCCAGCGGAGCGAGCACAAAAGCCCGCTCATGCAGCCCAGGATGCGGCAACGTCAACTCCGGCCCCGTCAGCACCACATCGCCATACAGCAGCAGATCGAGGTCTATCGCCCGTGGGCCTTTGGGCGTTGCGGAGGCACGATCGCGGCCCATCTGGCGCTCAATTTCCAGCATCCCGCGAAGCAGTTCCAGCGGTGCCAACTCAGTGTCGAGCAGCACCGCGCCGTTCAAAAATCGCGGCTGCTCCTTGTACCCGACCGGTTCCGTATCGTGCAAACTGGAGACCGCAGTGACCCGCCCAAGCGCCTCCATGCGCCTCAACGCCTCGCGGAGGTTGGCCTCGCGATCGCCGAACGACGACGCAAGATTCGAACCGAGAGCGATAGCGGCAATCATCCTAACGACTCCAACTGGAAACTCTTAACTGGCAACCCGCAACGGTCGAATGTAGTTCGCGCAGCCTGGCCTATACCCACCGCCCTCACGCCTCCGTATTCTTTGCGAAACTTTGCTCTTTTCTCCGCGAACTTTGCGTCAAGGTTTCTAAACTTACGATCCATCTCATCACGCCCGCGTCGGAACCAACGCCCGGGCACGCACCGCGGACGGCTCGGACTCCGGCGCTTCCTCCATCCCATAGCGATTCGCCAGCACCCACGCCGAGCGATCTCGCATCAGCCGCTGCACCAGCGCGGTATGCATGGCGTGGCCCGCGCGCTCGGCGACCACATGCCCCCAGATTCGCCGCCCCGCCAGCGCCAGGTCGCCAATCAAATCGAGAACCTTGTGGCGCACAAACTCATCCTCAAAACGCAGCGGCCCATTCTGCACCAGGCCTTTGCCGATAATGATGGCGCACGCGTCGGAAGCGCCGCGGATCAGGCCCATATCGCGCAGCATCGGCTCATCTTCACGAAAGCCAAACGTCCGCGCGGGCGCGATCAACTCCGCATAGGCCCCTGCCTCCAGGTCCCCGATAAAAGTCTCGTGGCCAATAGGGGCGGGGAAGTCGATAGTGTAGTGAATGCCGTAGCCGTCGCCGGGGTACACGCCGATAAACTTCGTCCCCTCGCGCACCTCGACCTCTTTGAGGATCTTGATGTACTCCCGCTTGCGCCGCTGCACCTTCATCCCCGCGCCAAGAATCGCGTCCACATACGGCTTCGCGCTGCCGTCCAGAATGGGCACTTCGAGGTTGTCTACCTCCACGATCACGTTGTCGACACCCAGCCCAATCAGCGCGGAGAGCAGATGCTCAGTCGTCGAAATCAGCACGCCTTGCCGCATCAAGCTCGTGGCGTAACTCACCTTCGCCACATTGCGTCCGGTCGCGGGAATCTCAAAATTGTCGAGGTCGGTCCGCCGGAAAACGATGCCCGACCCCGCCGGCGCAGGCACCAGCCGGAGCATCACTTCCGCGCCAGAGTGCAGGCCGACACCCTGAAAGTCGAGCGAGAAGAGGATCGTCCGTTCGAACTGCGGTCCGAGGACCAAGCTGCTCCTCCGTGCGATTTAGACGGAATCAGACTAACGCGAACATACGCGGGCCAGGTGTGGCTAATTTGCCACACTAGAAGTAAGGCCGTAGCCCCTGTGTCCTCGACCGGAGTCTTCCCGCTTTTTTACGAAGGCTAGGCCTTGTCATCTCGACCGGAGCCTTCGCGCCTTTTGCGAAGACGTAGTGGAGAGACCTGTAGATTTTCCGTGGCGGCAAGGATATTCGTCGCGCAGAGGAGCTGCGGGTCTCTCTACTCGGGTCCGGCGCAAAGAACGCGCCTCCGGTCGAGATGACAGCTTTGAGGAGGCCAAGAGAGATCGTGAACAGGCTCGAGCCTGCCGAACGGGTCCGGATTTTCGGACATGGGTTTCCACCACGATACCGCCCTATAACTAACCAGCACCGCTATGTCCCTCATCATCCCAGCACAAATTTCTGTACCCTATCCCACATGGCAGCGAAAGACATTCTCCAGGCGGCGCACACGGGCGAAGCGGCACTCCTAAAACGGCTTCGCGCATTAGTCGAAATCGAATCCCCCAGCGACGACAAAACCGCCGTCGACCGCGCCAACGACTTGGTCGCCGGTTGGGCCGTGGATCTCGGCGCGACCGTAAAGCTCCACAAACAGCGCGCATTCGGCGACGTGCTCGAACTGCGGTTTGGCCCCGTCAAAAATCCGCGCGCCCAGCGTCCCCGCGTCCTCCTGCTCGGCCATCTGGACACGGTCTGGGCCCTGGGCACGCTCGCAAAAATGCCCTGGCGCGAGAGCGGCGGAAAAATCTTCGGCCCCGGCGTGCTCGACATGAAGGTCGGAGTCGTGATGGCGCTCGAAGCCCTTCGCATCCTCCGCAAACTCGATACCGAGCGCCCCGTCACGCTGCTGCTCAACAGCGACGAAGAAATCGGCAGTCCTGTATCT
>JALYTE010000446.1 GCA_030854435.1 Acidobacteriota bacterium
TTCGCCCGCGCCCTCGCTGCCCATACAACGCGACGCCACGACTTCATCTCCGCCTACGTCACGGACCTCGCGAATGTCATCGACTTCGCCGCGCTCCGAAATACCACCTTGAAACTCGCTGTCGATCCGCTCGGCGGCGCGGGCGTCCACTACTGGCCGCGCATCGCCGAGCTGTACAAACTGCCGCTCGAAATCCTCAACCCCTACGTCGATCCGACCTTCCGTTTCATGACGCTCGACTGGGATTCGCGCATCCGCATGGACTGCTCGTCGCCCTTCGCGATGGCGTCGATGATCGCCAATCGCGCCAACTTCGACGTCGCCTGGGGCTGCGATACCGACCACGACCGCCACGGCATCGTCACCCGCACCACCGGCCTGCTCAACCCCAACCACTACCTCGCCGTCTGCATTCAATACCTCTTCACCCACCGTGCTGGATGGTCCGAGCGGGTTGGCATCGGCAAAACCCTCGTGTCATCCTCGATCATCGACCGCGTCGCCAAAGGCCTCAACCGCCCCATGCTCGAAGTGCCCGTCGGCTTCAAGTGGTTCGTCGACGGCCTGATCGATGGTTCTCTCGGCTTCGTTGGCGAGGAAAGCGCCGGTGCCACCTTCCTCCGCCGCAACGGCCAGGTCTGGACCACCGACAAAGACGGCCTCGTCTGTGGTCTGCTCGCCGCCGAAATGACCGCCGTCACAGGCAAGGACCCCGGCCTGCTCTACGCAGACATCACCGCCAAATACGGCTCCCCCTTCTACCAGCGCATCGACGCACCCGCCACCAAAGCCGAGAAAGCCAAGCTCGCCAAACTCTCGCCCTCACAAGTCACTGCCAAGCAACTCGCGGGCGAACCCATCACTGCGATCCTCACCGCAGCCCCCGGCAACCACGCGGCCATCGGCGGCCTGAAGGTGACGACGGAAAACGGCTGGTTCGCCGCTCGCCCTTCGGGTACCGAAGACGTCTACAAAATCTACGCCGAAAGCTTCAACGGCCCAGACCACCTGAAACAAATTCAGGAAGAAGCAAAAGCACTGGTCGCCTCCGCCATCGCGTAAAGCGCCACGACTCTGGGTGCCCCATTCATCGCGGCTTTATGCGATGGGTGGGGTGCGGCTGCCCTTTGACAGGTACGAAAATTCTCAGTGTGCCATCGCACGGGCGCGTTTGGGAACACGACGGTCGGCGATCCTTTTCAACGAGCGAAGGGCCTCATTGACGGAGTCTGAATCCGGGAACGTGTCCAGCAGATCCGGCGCAAGGAGGACGATGTTGCTGCCTTCCTGCATACGGTCGTAGTACTTGCCGCGCACGGCTTTGGAAAGGTCGAGGGGGCGGGGCACGAGTGGGCCGGACTTACGAGTGGGCTTTGAGGTCTTCATAAGCTTTTCTTTCAGCGCTGTTGGCTGGACGGGCACCAATCAACCGAATGCGATCCTCAGTTTCTCTGTGAGAGAGAAACAGAAGCCGCTGAACCGATGATAATCCAATCGTGATGGAACGGTCTTCGTCTTCGGAGTGCAAATCGTCGGGGAAGGTTTGCGCGAGCGGGTCGTCGAAAACGGTCATCGCTTCGCGGAAGGAGACGCCGTGCTTCTTGAGATTGGTCGCAGCTTTGTGCGGATCGAACTCGAATATCTGCCGCGACATTAAACTATCCTATGCCCGCAGTATTGGCGGTCGCAAAGCTCGTTCGCGGGCAGGCTGCCGACGAGCCCATCACGACCATCCTCACCGAAGCGCCCGGCAACCACGCGACCATCGGCGGCCTGAAAGTCACCACCGAAAACGGCTGGTTCGCCGCTCGCCCGTCGGGCACGGAAGACGTCTACAAAATCTACGCCGAAAGCTTCAACGGCCCAGACCACCTCACCCAAATCCAAACCGAAGCCAGAGCTCTCGTAGCAACCGCTATAGCCTGACGTAGAATGACACTCCTGTCGTCACCCTCGGAGCCGCTTATGACAACTGTTTCTACGCGAATTGAATTCAGGCAGAATAATGGAGAATCGCGCTCGAACGAGTTTAGCGTCAACGTTCCCGAAGACGTAGATGAGGGACGTGAGGTGCGGGTCGCACGTACAATCTTCGCTGAAGTCGGTGTTGTATTTAGTCCAAAATCTTTACCGATCCACAATGCGACAGCCCTCGCTTGGCTCAACTTTCCTAATGTGCCCGCAGATTTCAGCGAACTTCATGACATTCAAAACTCTCAGGGATTATGGCAAGAACTCACTAATCTCGTTCTATCGACCGAGCATGATCTGATCGATGCATTTGCCTTCAAGTCGTTGGAGCCTGTTGAGGAACCAGCATTCGAGAATGATCCTGAAATCGAGCAACTTCATTATCTTCATAATCGAAAGATGGAGTTACTGGATCAGTCTGTCTATAAATTGATAAAAGTTCAAGATTTGGTGAATAGGCTCCTCCACGAAAGTCTCGGTGGTGATCTGGTAGACAC
>JALYTE010000357.1 GCA_030854435.1 Acidobacteriota bacterium
GGCCCGAGCGGGTCGCCGGTTTAATGCTGCTCGGCAGCAAAACCGGGTTGGACTCGAAAGACGTGAACGAATTGCGTTTGTCTCGCGCCGCTGAGTCGGAGCGGCTTGGACGCTCAGAGATTCCCGAACCCGCCCTTCGCGTATTGTTTTCGCGCCGCACCCAGCGCGAAAACCCGGAGCTGCTCCGTGGCCGGCGACAACTATCTTGGCCGGTCGTATTGCCTCAGCTGGTAGTGTTACTCAACGGATAATTGACGACCTGTCGGACGCGCCGGGGCCTTCCACTGGTTTAGTTAGAACTCGTAACCGTAATCGGGCTGTGGATAGCGTGGATAGCGGGGATAATGTGGAGACGGCGGATGGGAAAGGCGCCCTCCGGCACAGGTCTTTCCCAACGCTGTGCCGGTGCTATGGATCGACCACTCTTGGGCAACGCTCCGTCAGGCGCGAAGTTCGCACCGTGGCTGGTACGCCTACCGCGGTTCACGTCGAGGTCACCGCCACAGAAGCGCGTTCTCCAAAGATTAGGTACCTCGCTCGATTCGCGCGCCATCTCTTGACGCGCCGCTGGAGCGTGCGCAACTGGCCAGCGCCTGCGGTAAGATCCGGCGAGGCGAGAAGCACTCGCTCCAGCAGCTCCTTTGCCGTCAGAGTTGGCTCCTCCAGGAGCCGGGCCTCGCAAGCTGGCCAAATGTTGGCAAGGGGGTCGATGCGCGTGCGCCACCATCGCGCCGGTCTCGTTTTCTTACGATGCGTGGGCCGCACCTCGCCGCTCTGCCATGCGGTGGGCAAGGCCGCCAAGAAACTGTTTGAGGTCGGTGCGCGGCTGTACCGCGTTTCGCTGCATCTCCCCACTCTGCATCTGGTGAAGCACGTGTTGTGTCGCACGGATCTCGGCGAGGAGGGCGACGGGGTCGAGCGACTGGTAGATTTTGGCAAGCTGAGCCTTCGCGCTGTCGCTCATGTGAGGGGAGTTCATAAGGTGCTCGTACGGTGTCGAGGGCGAATGGTAGGTCTTCGCGACTCGCGCACCATCGCGGACTTTTGATTTCAGCTTGAACGACGGCTGGAAGAAATTCACGTAAAGCCGAGACGACGCGTAGAGACGCGCGAGCGTTTGCGTGGCGCTGAGGCCGGAAAGCCGCCCATAGCCGACGAGCCTGCGCACGATGGCGCCATTCTTTTGCTCCACCCACGCCTGATCGTTCTTGCGGTACGGCCGCGAGCGCGTTTGGGAAAGCCCATGCAGCTCGCAGTAGTCCACGACCGTCTGATTGATGAAGGCACTATCGTTGTCGGTGTCCACGCCAAGCATCGCAAAGGGCGCGCCCGAAGCCGCGAAGGCGAAGCCCTCGACGACCAACTCCTGGCTGCGCATCGGAAGAGCGATGCACTCGGTCCATTGACTTGCAATATCCGTGAGGACAAGCGTGTGAACGAAGTTGCCGTCGACCTTTAGGCTGCCGCAGTGCTCGACCATGTCAACTTCGAAGAAGCCGGGCGGCGGGTCATTCCAATCTCCAAAGGTCCGCACCGGGATCGATCGTCGGATCGCCGTGCCGACTCCGCCCCTTCGGCGGCGCGTTCCCTCAATGTGGTTGCGCGTAGCGCTCAGCAGGCGATCGATGCTCGCCGCACTGATCTGCAACAGCAGGTCTTTCACGGCAGGCTCTAACGCAAGGTGCCCGTGCCGTTCCATCGCTACGACCAAGGCGGGAATCGCAGCCTTAAGCCGTTTGCCGCAAAGCCGATCGCTGGCTTCCCACAGAACGACCAGGGCTAGACGGACCGCCTCATCGTAGAGGCGGTTTCTGACCCTCTTCGGCTCGGCTTTGCGTTCGTCGGCGCCGAGCAGGCGGACGGCGTGCTTGCGGTGGTATCCGGCCAGGGCGACCAGTTCGTCCAAGATCCGCGCCTTTTCCGAGCGTCCCGACACGCGGTATCGCTCGCGTACCGCACCCAAGAGTTCCTTCCGCGTGGCCATGCTGATCCGCCTCACTTCGCCCACCCGCTTCCGCCGGAACGGCCCGGCGGGTAGCATTTTCGGTGAGGCAACGGCGGCTCATCGGTAACATTTTCGATGAGTCAACGCCGGTGGTCAGGGTAGTTGTCGCTAAGCAGCTCCGCTCCGTGCGCGCGCTGATCGAAGTCAGCGATCCATTCGGCGGCGCTGCATCGCTCCGGGCGATCGTGAGCCGCCGTGACGCGAGCGACTTGCCGCCGTCGACGACGGTCCCGTTCGC
>JALYTE010000091.1 GCA_030854435.1 Acidobacteriota bacterium
TCGGGTTTCCGGCGGAGGACATTATTTTCGACCCCAATATCCTCACCGTTGCGACGGGCATGGAGGAGCACAACAACTATGCGGTGGACTACATCAACGCGACGCGCTGGATCAAGGCGAACCTGCCGCACGCAAAGGTGAGTGGCGGCGTCTCGAATATTTCGTTCAGCTTTCGCGGCAACAACAAAGTCCGCGAGGCGATGCATTCGGCGTTTTTATATCACGCGATCGCGGCGGGCATGGACATGGGGATCGTGAATGCCGGGATGCTCGAGGTGTATGAAGAGATTGAGCCGGAACTGAAAGTGCTGGTTGAAGACGTGCTGCTCAATCGTCGCGCCGATGCGACGGAGAGGTTGGTGGTATACGGTGAATCGCTAAAAGGAGTAGGGTCGGTCGCGGCGGAGAAAAAGGCCGAAGAATGGCGCAACGGCACGGTGGAGGAGAGGCTTTCTCATGCGCTGGTGAAGGGGATCGACGCGTACATCGAGATCGACGCCGAGGAAGCGCGTGTAAAGCTGGGCCGACCGCTGCTGGTGATCGAAGGACCGTTGATGGATGGCATGGGTGTGGTGGGCGACTTGTTTGGCGCAGGCAAAATGTTCCTGCCGCAAGTGGTGAAATCGGCGCGCGTAATGAAGAAGGCCGTCGCGCACTTGACGCCGTTTATGGAAGCCGAGAAGGCGGCGATGGAAGCAGCCGGACATGTGGTGAAGGCGCAGGGGAAAATCCTGCTCGCAACGGTGAAAGGCGACGTGCATGACATCGGCAAGAACATCGTCGGCGTGGTGCTGGCGTGCAACAACTACGAGGTCATCGACATGGGGGTGATGGTTTCGTCGGAGAAGATTCTGGAGCGCGCGAAGACGGAGAAGGTGGACCTGATTGGGTTGAGCGGGCTGATTACGCCGTCGCTCGACGAGATGGTTCATGTGGCGCGCGAAATGGAGCGGCAGGGTTTTAAAGTGCCGCTGCTGATTGGCGGGGCGACGACCAGTCGCGCCCACACCGCCATAAAAATCGCGCCGCACTATAGCGAACCGGTGGTACATATTCTCGATGCAAGCCGCGCAGTGCCGGTTACAACCAGCCTTTTAAGCGAGGATGGCAAGGCGGAGTTCGTGGCGAAACATCGCGCCGATTACGAACGGATTCGCTCGTCGCACTCCGCGCCCAAGCAGCACGTTGTCTCGCTTGCGACGGCGCGTGCTCGGCGAACTCCGATCAATTGGCGTGCGGAAGACCTGCCTGTGCCGCAGTTTACCGGCGTGCGCGTGCTGGATAATTTTTCGTTGGTGACGCTGCGAGAGTTCATCGATTGGTCGCCGTTCTTTCATACGTGGGGGTTGAAGGGAATCTATCCGCGCATTCTCGACGACGAGCGTCAAGGCGTGGAGGCGCGCAAGATATTCGATGACGGCAATGCGCTGTTGGACCGCATGATTGAACAGAAGTTGATTACGGCACGCGGTGTGTATGGCTTCTTTCCCGCGAATGCCGTGGGCGACGATGTGGAGTTGTATGCGGACGGAGGAGTGCTGGAGCGGTTTCATTTTCTGCGTCAGCAGGCGAACCGCGAAGGCAGCGAGCCGTGCCGGTCGCTGGCCGACTTTATCGCGCCGAAGGAGACGGAACTGCGCGATCACCTCGGTGCCTTCGCGGTAACGAGCGGGATTGGGCTGAAGGATTTGTGCGACAGGTTCAGGGCGGAGAACGACGACTACAACGCGATCATGGCGGAGGCCATCGCGGACCGTCTGGCTGAAGCGTTTGCCGAATGCTTGCATAAACGGGTTCGTGATGAGTGGGGCTACGGTCGCGGTGAAGGCCTGAGCCCCGCGGAGTTGATTCAGGAAAAGTATCGCGGGATTCGACCGGCTCCGGGCTATCCGGCGTGCCCGGACCATACGGAGAAAGGCACAATCTGGCGCTTGTTGAATGTGCAGACGAACACGGGGATGCTGATTACGGAATCGTTTGCGATGTGGCCGGGCTCGAGCGTGAGTGGGCTGTATTTCGCGCACCCTGAGTCGCGTTATTTTAGCCTCGGAAAGATCGACCGCGATCAGGTCGCCGACTACGCGGAACGCAAGGGGATGAGCGTGGCAGAGGTCGAGCGATGGCTGGGGCAGAATTTAAACTACGAGACCACGAAGTAATAATTCCGTCGCGGTTGCTTCGCGCGCAAGCGTGTGATACAAACGATCTATTCCAGTCCGCTTCGGCGGATTTGAATTTCATGCAGAGTGGCTGAGGGACGAGCCCTGAGACGCCACGACAACCGGACAAAACTTCGTACCGGTGTCAACTCTCTCCTGGAAACAGGGAACATGAGATTCGGAGTTTGCAGCGGACGTTTTGCTGCACCCACCGCATTTCCTCCCTTCGCCGTTTCGGCATTCCAGCACAAGAGAAGTCTCAGGATCGAACCCCCTTTGCGACGAAGGAGTGGTGATGGAGTATTCCTGTAATTTGTATGAGCTTGGCTGCAACGAGTGCGGCAGGAGCTTTGGAAATAGGCCGCTTTCAGCGTGCGATGAATGCTATGCGCCGCTTGAAGTGAAGTACGACCTGGATGCGATTCGCGGACGCTTTACGCGCGAGAGTATTGCCGCTGGGCCGATGAACATCTGGCGCTACAAACAATTGCTGCCGATCCCGGAAGGCTTCGAGCCCGATTTGCCGGTGGGATTTACGCCGTTGCTGCGAGCGAAGAGTCTGGGCAAGCGTATTGGCGCGACTAATCTTTACGTCAAGAACGATGCCGTGTGTTTTCCGACGTTGAGCTTCAAGGACCGCGTCGTTGCGGTCGCGCTCGCGAACGCGCAGGCGTTCGGATTTACGACGGTGGGCTGCTCTTCGACCGGCAATCTGGCGAACTCGGTTGCGGCGCAGGCCGCGCGGCTAGGGCTGAAGGCTTGCATCCTGGTCCCGGCAGATCTTGAAGCGGCGAAGATTTTGAATACGCAGGTGTATGGTGCGCGACTGGTACGCATCGATGGAAATTACGATCACGCCAATCGTTTATGCACGCAGATCGCGGACGAGTACAACTGGGGCTTCGTGAATGTGAATCTGCGGCCTTACTATGCCGAGGGTTCTAAGACCGTTGGCTATGAAATAGCCGAGCAACTTGGATGGAAGCTGCCGGACAATGTGGTTTGTCCCATGGCGGGCGGCTCGCTGATTCGCAAGATCAAGAAGGCGTTTGGGGAGTTGATAGCGCTGGGTCTGGTCGAGCCGAAGCAGGTGCGGTTTTTCGGCGCGCAGGCCACGGGTTGCTCGCCGATTTCGCACGCGGTGAAGCAAGGTTGGGACCACATAGAGCCGCAGAAGCCGAACACGATCGCTCGCTCGCTGGCGATCGGCAATCCCGCCGATGGCCCCGCAGCGGCGAAGATGATTCGCGAAAGCGGCGGTTGGGCGGAGGATGTTTCGGACATGGAGCTTGTTACGGGCATTCAGGAACTCGCGGAGACCGAGGGCATTTTTACCGAGACGGCCGGCGGCGTTACGACGGCTGTGACGGCTCGGCTGTATGCGCACGGACGGATTTCGTCGGACGAGACGACGGTTGTATGCATCACCGGCAATGGGCTGAAGACGCTGGATGCGTTGGATGGACAGTTCGAGGTGGAGGTTGCGGTGAAGCCGAAGTTGGCGGCGTTCACGGAGTACATGCGCTTACTTGATGGCGGCGTGGAAGCGGAGCCTGAATTGGCGTTCGCCGAGGGTGTGCGATGAGCATTAAAGTGATGCTTCCCACAGCGCTGGCGCGACATACGGATGGGCACAAGACGTTCGTGTCGGACGCTCCGAATTTAATTGGACTGTTGACCGAGTTCGATACGAAGTTTCCCGCTCTTTCGGCCAATGTGAAGGACGAGGACGGCAAGCTGCGGCGGTTCATCAACGTCTATGTGAACGATGAGGACATACGTTTTCTAGGCGGAGAAACTCACGCGTTCGAGGACGGCGATGAGGTGATGCTGGTTCCTTCGATAGCGGGCGGCGCGGACCCATGTCCAAAATTCCGGACATGAAACCCGCAGATTTTCGCTATGCCTGCAAAAGCAGATTCCTCCGCTTGCGCAGCGGAATGACAACTCAAAGTGCCTGTGGCGTATAGGCCGCAAGGCGGCTGCAGGCTTCTTCGAGTTCCTCTGGTTTCTTGGCGAAACAGAAGCGGAGGAGACTGTCGCCCCGATTCCGACCGCTGGCATCGTTCCCGAAAAACGCAGAACCTGCTACCGCGGCGACGCTCGTATCGGCGAGCAGTTTGCGGGCTTTTTGTTTGGCGTCGGTGCCCGCGACCCGGGAGGCGTCGGCGAGAATGTAGTAAGCTCCCGCGGGGATTGACGGCGTGAGGCTCGCGCGGGCAAGGGCGTCGCAGGTCAGGTCGCGCTTGGTTTGATATTCGGCGGCAAGTTCTGCGTAGAACGAATCGGGTAGCGCGAGGAGACCGGCAAGCGCACCGTATTGCAGCGGCGACGGCGCGCAGACGTAGGTGAGGTCGTGGAAGTAGGCGATGGCAGGCAGCCACTTGGCGCTCGCCGCGAGATAACCGAGCCGCCAGCCAGTGACGGAAAACGTCTTCGAGAAACCGGAAATCGTGATGGTTCGCTCGGCCATGCCGGGCAGCGCGGCGATGCTGCGATGCGACTCGCCATCGTACGTGAAGTATTCGTAGATCTCGTCGGTGAAGATGAAGAGGTCGTGCTCGAGGGCGACCTCCGCAATGGCTTCGAGGTCGGCGGCGGTGAAGACTTTGCCCGATGGGTTCGACGGCGAGTTGAGGATGATGGCGCGGGTGCGCGGCGTAATGCTGGCGCGCAGGCGGTCTACATCGAGCGACCACGTTGGTGCTTCGAGCGGAACGATGACTGGCACGACGCGTTGCGAGCGTAGCGTGGCGACGTGATAGCCGTAGAACGGCTCGAATACGATGCACTCGTCGCCGGGATTCAGCAGCGCCATCGACGCGGCGTGGAGGCCGCCCGTCGCGCCGGAGCTAACGAGAACTTCCGTGCCGGGATCGACGATGATGCCGTTGAAGCGTGCGAACTTTTGCGCGATGGCTTCGCGCAAGGGAGCGATGCCGTCGGCGCGCGTATAAATGTTGCGCCCCGCGCGGATGGCATCGACGGCCGCTTCGACGACCGGGAGCGGAGGGTCGGTGTCGCACACGCCTTGCGCGAGATTGATGCCGTCGATGGCGTCGCACGCCACGGTCATCGCGCGAATCTCCGATTGAACGGCATTGGGAGCCAGTTGGCTGAGACGAAGAGAAGAGAGTTGATCGAGTTGGCTCATGAGGAGTCCGGTGGCGCGCTCTTCCATCGTAATCGAACGACGGTCAGTCGATGGAGACATGCAATAGCACGCAAGTAATATTGTCGGAGCCGCCGCGCCGTTTTGCGAGGTCGATGAGGTTGCCGCAGCGGGTGTCCAGCGATTCCTGTTGCGCAGACACTTTCCCGGCGACGACTTTCGCGATCTCCGGGCTTTCGACGTAGCGCGTCAAGCCGTCGGAAGTCAGCAGAACAAGGTCGCCGTCCTGCAGAATGACGCTGGACAAATCGGGGTCGAACCCTTCCTGAATCCCGACCGCGCGGGTGATGACCGATTGCATGGGCGAAGCGTTCGCGATTTCTCGCGTCATGAAACCGAGGCTGACCTGCTCCTCGACATACGAGTGGTCCACCGTCAGTTGCGTGCATTCGCCGTTGCGGATGAGATACGCCCGGCTGTCGCCGACATGGACAAGATGGAGCTGCCGACCGTCGAGATGCGCGGCGACCAGCGTGGAGCCCATGCCGCGCAGACCGGGCTCCGCTGCGACGCGCGCCAGAACGGCGACGTTGGCGGCCACTGCTGCCTGATAAAGCACTCGTTTGGGGCGCTGTCGAAATTTCGTGGACGCTTTGGGAGTGAGGGCGGCCTTGCAACTTTCGAGGAGCGCCTCGACGGCGACGCGGCTCGCGACTTCTCCGCCAACGGCCCCGCCCATGCCGTCGCATACGACATAGATAGACATGTCCGCGTCGGTGCCGAACGCGTCCTGATTGTTTTTACGGCCGCAACCAATGTCGGTCCTTGCTGCCGCCGTGATGGTCACCGCCAAATCGCTTCTCCTCGCGTGATGTTGCCGACAGTCAGGAGATCGCGACCTCAGCGGAATCTAAAACAGTATAGAAGGTGGTCAGCTTGAGGAGGCGATGCCATACTTGGTGGCGAGAAATGAACGTACCGCCGCAGGTAGCGTTGCGGCGACTTCCTGCCAGCTTAGCAGGGCCATGCGGCTGCGCAGGTCGAAGCTGACGACGGCGCGCAGCACGCGAAACCACATCTCCTGCAAGTCGGCGCGACGCCCGTCCGAGAGTAGAACGAAGCGGCCGCCCGTAGCGTGTGCGGCGAGGACCCCGCGGACAAGTTGATAGCCCTGGATGCCGTTAGTGGCGCGAGGGAGTTCGTCGATGTCGAAGATGTCCGCGACACCTTCGTAGCGTAGGAGACGGTCCATCGAAGCGGTCTGGAAGCCGGTTTCGGTGAGTTTGGCTTCAACCAGGAGATCGCCGATGACCATGTCGATTTCGGTGCGGTCGACTTCATCGTTGCGCATGGAGAGGCGCGCGCGAACACCGAACTCGGGGCGTTGTCCGGGGGCAACGCCGAGCAGCCCGCAAAGTTCGGGGCGCCAGAGGACACGCGGATAACAAAAGATGTTCATCAGTAAAGCGTCGGAGCTGCTACAGCAGTCGAGCTCTTTGCGCGCGCGGTCGGCGGAGCGGGGGACTCGGGCGCTGGCCGTGTAGCTCTTATTCAGCCGCAACGACCAAGCTGGGTCAGCGCAGATGAGACGGTAGGAGGCCGCGAGGAAGTTGCCGTGGCCGCCAGTCTCGTCCTTCGCGTAGACGATGCTGGGGACTGCGCCGTAAGTCGCTTCGTGCGAGAAGATTTCCGCGCGCGCCAGATTGCGTGCGCTGAGTTCGCGGCGCAGGGTGGCGGCAGACTGGTATTCGTTGCGCATCGAACCATCATAAGCGAATGGATGGCGAACAGTTCGCTTCTAGTGTTTCGATACGGCGAGGCTGTGCAGAATGGCTGCACTGATGATGGGCCACGCTTTACTTTCGGGATCGACGACGTCGAAGTGGTCGGCGTTCGGGATGATCGTTACTGTGGCCTGGTCGCCCTGGCGACGCGCATTGTCCGCCCAGCGGCCGGGGAGCGTAGGAGGAATCTGGTCGTCGTCGCTGCCCTGGAAGAGCATCTGTGGGACGCCGAGCGGGAGCAGGTCGCCGGGGTTCGCCGCGCGGTAGCGGTCTTCAACTTCGCCGGGCAGGCCACCCATCAAGCGGATGACCGCGGGCTTGCCGCTGGTGAAATGCAGGATGCCGCCGAGGTCGATGGTAAGGCGAAGATCAACCGCGCCCGCGAGCGCAATCACGCCGGCAAGCGAGACGATCGGTTGCGGATTGTGCAGTGGACTCGACGGCGGAATATGGTGACGGCCGGCAAGCCAAAACGCCAGATGGCCACCGGCGGAATGCCCCATGGCGACGACGCGGTTGAGGTCGAGCGAGTAGGTGTGTGCAAGTATCCGCAGAAAATCGAACCCGGCTGCGACATCCTGCATGGTGCCCGGCCAACCGCCGCCGGGATTTCCGACGCGGCGGTATTCTAGCGACCAGGTGGCGACGCCGACGGCCTTTAGCGCAGCGCAGAGATGTCCGCCATATTCCAAATCGTAGGTGGACTGCCACCAGCCGCCGTGGATGAAGACGACGACGGGAAGCCGCTCACCGGCCTTCGCGGGAGGCAGACGCAAATCGCCAAACTGGAGCGGGTCAGTGCCGTAGTGGATGCGATGATCGGCAGGTGGAGGAGGTCGACTGAGAATATCCATGCTGCCTCGGGGCACCCGCCGTTTTCGTCAAGCTATGGTTTGGATGCGACGGGCGCGGACGCGGCCCTGGGGTCGTTGGGCAGAGTGTAGATGACCTCGCCGGGGCGGGTGTAGTGGAGTTCTTCGCGGGCTTGATGTTCGATGGCGGCGGGGTCGTTCCGCAGGCGGTCGACGTGTCCACGCAGACGGTCGTTTTCGCGTTGCAGGTACTGCATCTGGACTTGAAGAGAGCGCGTGTCCTGACGCTTGTGCTCATACACTGTGATCCCGTTGTGTCCCAGGACGGCGTGATAGCCCACGAAGATAGCCAGAGCGCCCACCGCGATCGTGGCCGCCGTGCGGCGCAGGCCGTAGACGCGGGTCCGCGCAGTCTTCACGACGACGGCCCAACGCGACGGTTGTTTGCAGGTTGACTTGATGCTCATATGCGACCCGGTCAAATGCAAGTATCGCAGCACGAGTCGCGCATGGCCCGGTGAAGCGCTCCGGGGAACCAGCCTGGATACGGGCGACGCCGATAGGTCCGTGAATTTCGCTCGGCAGCGCGACGGTCTCTGGCTTTGTTATCCTGAGCGGGTATTGATGCGGACACTTTTCGCCATCTCGATGGTCGCGCTGGCGATGCTTTTGTGGGCTTCGATTTCAATCGTGCGGCACGTTCGTCAAGCGCGGCGCGACGGTATGCTCTTGGACAGTCAAGACGTTGCCACAAATGTGCGTTCGGATGGGGATTTGGGACCGCACCATTCGACCGCACCACCGCCACCGCCTCCGGCATCTGCGCAGGACCCGATGGATTGGTCTTACTTCAACAAAGCTTCCAGCGACTCGAACGATTCGCGCAATGTACGGCCCGATAAGCCAGAGAACGCGTCCGGCTAAACT
>JALYTE010000122.1 GCA_030854435.1 Acidobacteriota bacterium
CCAGAGAGGTCCGCTGTTGTGCGTAAATCGGAATCGCATGCGCCAGCGTCAGCATCGGGGCAAAAGCTGCCGTCACCAACGGCATTACACCCATGTATCCCCGCAGGAAGGTCGCAAAGCCGCGAAAGCCTGCCTGATTCTGACCTCCTGAGGTCGCAACCAGCACTTCATCGGCAGTCGGCATCGGGGCAACACCTCGTTGAAAGAACGCCAGAGTATCACGGTTCAGAAGCCGAGTGCCCACATCTCGCTTTTGAGATGTGGGTGCTGAACGGGCTAGGCCGCCTTCGTCCTCACAACCCACCGCCGATCCTCATCCTGCGAAGCCACAACCCGCTCCTCACGATTCACCTTCGCCGTCCACGTCGTGCGCGCGACCTCTTCCACCAGCTCAGGCGTCAGCTTCATCATCGCCGCATACAATGGCCGCACCAGCCGGTCGCCCGTCGGCGTCACGCAAGTCCGACAGCTCCATTCTCGACGCGCGAATACTGCTCGCTGGTCAAACCCAACGGTACCGCAACCTCCTTCGACGGCATCCGGCGGCGGCTCACATCTGCTCTCCTACCCCCAACGCTGGTCCCGCAGCAACATGTTCTTTTCGGGTAGGCGTCCCCAACGGACTTTGTGACGGTGACCACCACTCGCCGTCTCCGACGCGCGGTACAATTCCGCGCATGTCCTGCGGGCAGCGCGGGCAAGCATGATCGACATGCAGCCGATCCTTGCTTTCATGTAATCTTGCGCAATAGGCGACCGGAGCGCCGGTCGACTCCAGCTTAAAGTGGCTGAAACTTTCGCCGGGGATACCCATGCCATTCAACCGTGACCGGTCAAAGATTGCTCGCCGCGTCCTCCTGCCGCGGGCCACGATGCGCGTGGTGGGGATATTTCTGCTGTGCGCGGTCGTGTTCTGTGCGGCTGACTATGTCGTTCCCAAACGTTTCCAGCCGTGGTTCGGCGTCTTCGCAGGCCTGTTCATGGTCGTTCTGGCGATATACCTGTTGCTGCGCGCATGGTCCGCATCCCAAACCCGCACCCTGCACGTCGAGCATGGCCACGGTGGGCACGCTTCGCACATCCATTGGCCCGCTGCGCGCGAAAAAATCGGCCAGCCCGGCGATTGGGCCGGGACCGGGCACTGGCCGATGATCGTATCGGCTTTGGCGATGCTCGTTGCAGGTATCGCGATTGTCGTCCACGCCCTGCGTGCGACCGGTATTTCATTCAGTCTTGCGTCCCTCACGGCGTTGCGGGGCAATCAACTCGCCTCGTTCGTCGGCGTGGTGGGCCTCGGACTTTTCCTGGGCATGCGCCACTCGACAGATCCCGACCATGTCGTCGCGGTCTCCACCATCGTCGCCCGCGAACGTTCCGTGCGCCAGGGCGCGATGATCGGCATGATGTGGGGACTCGGACACACGCTGACGATTTTCATCGTCGGCGCGGCGATCATTCTCTTCAATTTGACCATCCCGCCCCGCATCGGCCTCTCCATGGAAATGGCCGTGGCCGCCATGCTCATTCTGCTGGGCGTGCTGAACCTCAGCGGCGTGCTACAGCGTGTGACCGAACGTCTGACCCCGGTTGCCTGGACCACGTCCGCCGGCGATCTCGCGGAAACATTCGCGGAGAAGAAACGTCCTGGGAGGGTGCGGGGGCTGCTGACACGCTTCGGCTACTACCAGCTTCTGCGTCCACTGGCCATCGGCCTGGTCCACGGACTGGCGGGCTCCGCGGCCGTCGCTCTGCTGGTGCTGTCGATGATCCACAGCTCGGCGTGGGCTATCGCCTATCTTGTCGTCTTTGGGCTCGGCACCGTCGTCGGCATGATGCTGATGACCACCGTTATGGCCATCCCCATCGCCCTCACCGGTCGGAAATCGTCGCGTTACCTTACGATCGCCTCCGGCTTAGTCAGCATCTGCTTTGGAATGTTCCTGGTCTACCATCTCGGTTTCGTCGACGGCCTGTTTACCAGCCACGTCCACTGGACGCCCGAGTAGCTTGGAATAGAAATGGCGGGGAGGAGGGATTCCTATCGTTGCCCAAACTTTTTATTATCAATGCGATAGGTTTCATCATTGAGGATGTACCCTCACAATGCTCTGCTTGGGGTTTACGTCTGGGGCGAATCTATCAGCTCAATTACTAATTCGCAGTCACTGGCTGGCACGAAGCTTCCATGAATCCGCGCGCGTAGTTTGCTACTCCTTCGCCTTGAGGCGCGAATCATTCTCCTGAATGAAAGCCTTGATCTCCGCCGCGCTGTCCAGCACCCGGAGCCACTGTTCCTTATAAAGCGTGACCGGAAAGCGACCCATGCCATAGAGCGACACTGCGCCTTTAAGGGGAGATTCTGCGAGGTCTGGTTGCATCACGGGAAGGAGTGCCGCCGCAAGCCGTGCAGCCGAATGCCGAGGAAATTGCCGAAGCAGTTTATCGGAAAATTCAAGCGTCTAGCAAAAGGGTGTCAGAAGGATTGGAAACATCCTAAAAACCCATCGAGGTCGCGATAGGTCGCGGAATCAGCAGTAAGCTGACCCAGCGCCCTGCAAACTGCGCGTGGCTCATCGTCATCTTGTAACCGCCCCACCAGGCGAACGCCGCTCCATCCAGCAAACGTCGAACCAGTCCCCCGCTCAAAGCAAACCGCAGCGGCGTCTTGTTAGAACGTAGCCGTAACCGCCTTAGCCTGGCTCATGGTAACTTGGCAAGTCCCGGCTCCGGTGCAAGCGCCGCTCCAACCCTTAAACGTCGCTAGCCGTAACCGCCCGGGCCTGGCTCATCGTGACCGAGCAACTCCCCGTGCCCGTACAAGCTCCGCTCCAACCCGCAAACGTCGCACCCGTCCCCGCCGCAGGAGTCAACGTCACCGCAGTCCCGCTGTTGAAGTTCGCCGAGCACGTCGAAGGACAGCTGATTCCCGCCGGTGAACTGCTCACCGCTCTCGTCCCCGCCTCGGTCCCCGTCAGAGCAAGCTGCGCCGCCGTATGGTTGAACGTAGCCGTAACCGCCCGAGCCTGGCTCATCGTGACCGAGCAACTCCCCGTGCCCGA
>JALYTE010000130.1 GCA_030854435.1 Acidobacteriota bacterium
GAACAGCCGCCCGCACGATGATGTTTCAACCGTATTCACGCGCCGCGAAAGCATCGCATCCGCCAGCACAATCTGCCGCTCCGGCACATCGCGAAAGCAGGGAAGCGCCCTTGGCCAATCCTCTCCAAACGTGTCGCGCAAATAGCTGACCGCCATGCGCCACGGCTGCCGCACCGCCGCGTCGCCGCCGGGGAGCAGCACGTTGCGCAGGTGCGCCGCGCGCATGAATCCCTCATAGTCCGCGACGAGAAACTCGCCGCCCCAGATGCGCCCATCCGTTCCGTATCCCGTGCCGTCGAACGCAACGCCGATCACCTTGCCCTGCAAATGGTTTTCGGCCATGCAACTGGCGATGTGCGCATGATGATGCTGCACGCCAATTTTGCGCTCGACCCCGCACGCCAACGCCATCCGCGTGCTCATGTATCCGTGATGCGCGTCGTACGCGACCGCCTTCGGCTCGACCCTGAAGAGGCGCTTCATCTTCGCCAGCGTCTCTTCGAAGAACCGCATCGTCTCGTAGTTTTCTAGGTCGCTGATGTGCTGGCTCAGAATGGCGAAGCGGTCTTTGGTGATGCAGAACGTGTTCTTCAACTCGCCGCCAAACGCCAGCACTTCCTGCATCGGGATACCCAGGTCGATAGCCTGCGGCACAAACCCGCGCGACCGCCGCAGTACGCGCTCGCAGCCCTCGAAGGTCCGCACCACCGAGTCGTCGACGCGCGTCGCAATGTCGCGGTTATGCAGCAGAAACCAGTCCGCGATGCCGTCGAGCCGCGCCAACGCTTCGTCGTTCGCAATCACGATCGGCTCCTCCGAAAGGTTGCCGCTGGTCATCACCAGTGCAGGGAACTCGCTCTGCACGCCCGGCGAATCGCTAAACAGCAAATAGTGCAGCGGCGTATACGGCAGCATCACGCCGACCGTATTGTTGCCGGGAGCAACGCCCTCCACCAATCCGCCGTGCTGCAAACGCGGCAGCACCACAATCGCTCGCCGCAGGTTCAGCAGCGCCGCTTCATCGACCGCCGAAACCTCGCACAGTTCCCTCGCCGAAGCAACATCGCGCGTCATCAGCGCGAACGGCTTCGCAGGCCGCCGCTTGCGTCGTCGCAACTCAGTAACAGCCGCATCGTTGGTCGCGTCGCAGGCCAGCAAAAATCCGCCCAGGCCCTTGACCGCGAGAATCTTCCCATCGCGCAGCAGAGCTCTTGCCTCGCGAATGACCCGCAAAGATTCCTCCGCCGCAAACGCACATTCCGAGAGCGCCGTCCCTCGCGGCACCAGACACAGCGCAGGGCCGCACTCCGCGCAGGCATTCGGTTGCGCATGAAATCGCCGGTCGCCGGGATCTTCATACTCCGCCCGGCACGCGCTGCACATCGTGAAACCCGCCATCGTTGTCGTGGCACGGTCGTAGGGAATGTCCTCGATAATCGTGTATCGCGGCCCGCAGTTGGTGCAGTTGGTAAACGGATAACCGAAGCGCCGATTCTCCGCATCGCCAAAGTCTCGCCAGCAGTCGTCGCACGTTCCCGCATCGGGTGAGACCAGCACAAACTCCGACGCCTCCTGCTTGCTCGCGAGAATCGAAAATCCTTCGCACTCGCGAACCTCGGCGTCGCTAACTGTAACGTCCGTAATTTCCGCGAGCTTGGGCGCGTCCGCACTCAGCGCTCGAATGAAACGCTCGATATCGGCTTCGCTCCCCTGAACTTCGACCGTCACTCCCGCCGACGAGTTGAAGACATACCCCGACAGCTTCAGCGACTTCGCCAGACCATACACAAACGGGCGAAACCCCACGCCCTGCACGACGCCCCGCACTTGAATATGTTTCCGTCGGACCGACGTCGATGAGGGTGAGAGCAAGCCAGTCCGCCTTCCGGTCTCCGAAGCTCTGCTCCGACCAAATCCGTTCGAGAGCTTCGTCGGCCAAATCATATACGTTGCGATGCGTTCTCCGATCGAACCGCTAGAATGTCGTCATGGAGATCAAACGCAGCGGTTCGCAACCCTCGGGCAAAGGCCCGGCAGACTGGTTTACCGGCGTTGTACGGATTGACCCGCTTTTTCAAGCGCCCGCCCCGGCGTTGGTTGCCAGCGCCAGCGTCACATTTGAGCCGGGAGCCCGGACCGCGTGGCATACGCATCCTCTCGGACAGACCCTGATCGTCACGTCAGGCTGCGGATGGGCCCAGCGGCAAGGCGGTGCGATCGAGGAAATCCACCCCGGAGATGTGGTCTGGTTCGCGCCGGGAGAGAAGCATTGGCATGGGGCCACACCCTCCACGGCCATGACGCACATCGCCATTCAGGAACGATTGGATGGCAAGGGGGTGGATTGGATGGAGCACGTCAGCGACGAACAATACCGCCTCTGACGTTATTTTCAGACCTCGCTGCGTTGCTGGCCGAACATTGCGGCATCATAGAGAGGTGAGATATTTTGCCCGCGCACGATCCGTCGGTGTCCTCCTTGTTCTTCTACTGTGCTCCTTCGGCAACTCCGCGCGCGCCTATTCGCTGCTGACGCACGAGCAGCTCATCGACCTTACCTGGAAAGATTCCATCGTCCCTCTGCTCCTGAGCCGCTACCCCACGCTCACGCCCGAGCAGTTGGAGCGCGCCCGCGCCTATGCCTATGGCGGCTGCGTCATCCAGGACATCGGTTACTACCCCTTCGGCGACAAGAACTTTTCCAACCTCACGCACTACGTCCGCACTGGCGATTTCATCGTCAACCTCTTCCGCAACGCCGGCAACGCCGACGAACTGGCCTTCGCCATCGGCGCGTTGTCGCACTATATCGGCGACACGGTCGGGCATTCGCTCGCCACCAACCTCGCCGTCCCGCAGGAGTTTCCCAAGCTCAAGGCCCGCTACGGCAAGGTGGTCAACTACGCCGAGGGCGAGCATCAACACGTCCAGACCGAGTTCGCCTTCGACATCAACGAAATCGCGCACCATCGCGTCGCCCCCTCGCACTATCTGAAACACATTGGCCTTGAAGTTCCCATCAAGCAACTGGCCCTCGCGTTCTACCAGACCTACGGCCTGGCGGAAGACTTCTCCGGCACCCGCGGACGCCGCGTCAACGTCAGGGGCTATCGTTTTGCCGTGCGGTCCTTCATTCCACGCATCGCCTACGCCCTCACGCTGCTGCATCGCAAAGACGAACCCGCCGACCCGATGACGCCCGAAGTCGACGAACTCATCAAGGAAACCACAATTGTCGCTGCCGAAAACAACTGGGACTTGTACCGCCGCCACGCCGGTTTCGGCACTTACACTCTCGCCGGGTTTCTGTACATCGTTCCCAAGTTCGGCCCGCTGAAACTTGCCGCTGTCAAAGGCCCCACGCCCGACACCGAGGCGCTGTACCTGCACAGTGTTGCCATGTCGGTTGGCGCTCTCCGGCGCGTGCTGCATCGTTTTACGCCGCCTCCGACGACGGTGCCCACGGCCGCCATCGCCGCCGCCGCCGATCCCGCCGCCGAACCCGCGCCCGCCAACCCCGCCGCCAAGCAGGACGTCCCGCGCCAGTCCAGCGATCCGCGCCACCCCCTCAAAAATCGCGACCTCGACACCGGATTCGTAGTCAGACCGGGCGGTTACAGGCTCACCGACGACACCTACGCCGACCTCGTGCATCGCCTTGCGCTGAAGCCCGAAGGCCCCATCCCCCCGGCCATCAAGGAAGACATTCTGGCCTACTACGCCAATCCCGATTCGCCCATCACCACCAAGCAAGACCCGGAGCGTTGGGCCCAGGTTCAGGCCGACCTGGCGACGCTACAGACCATCCCAACCAGCACTGAACCGGAACCGTATGCGACCTACGGAGACGACGCCGAAGGAGACACCTCGTCCGCCTCTACTCCAACTCCCAACCCCAACCCCTAGTGATGCTGTGATTAAATCCTGACTTGAAGTTGATAGGCTTGCTTTTCGGAGAGGCTTGCTTTTTGGAGGGAGCAGGGGCCTTCATGCCCCTGAATCCAGGCACCTCAGCGATGGGCTTTAGCCCCGGAGGAAATGCCAAAGGACTCAATCGGACCTCCCTAGGGATCTCCGACAAGTCGCATTTCCGGAAGCATGGCCGATTGTTGTCAAGCCCCCCAGCCTGTGCAAAACTCGCGATCCCCCTATAAACACTGCACAAAATCGCAAAAGAAACTTGGCGTACTTATCCCGTCAAACTGCTACAATTGAGATAGGGCCAATTTCACCTCGAACACACCCGGAATCCCGCGATCTCCGTAAAACGTTGTTGCGCTTGCTTTTCTTTCTGTCATTCCGGCAGGGAACTGCTTTTGCACTTGCTTTTCTTTCTGTCATTCCGGCAGGGAACTGCTGTTGCTTTTGCTTTTCTTTCTGTCATTCCCGCAGGGAACCTGCTTTTACTGCCACATAAGTCCCATAGTTTGAATACTTTAGGCGCATCTCTTTCCGAATCAAGACTTTACACGAGGTATCTGGGCGTAAGTCAATGAATTGAAACGACTTCCATACAAAGTCTCTGGAATGAATACTTTACCCATAAGCCTTGCATTTTGAATACTTTGCAGCCAAAACGACCACCCAGGGGAGGGGGGAGGGGGGTATCACTGCTCCGGCAATCTGAAGGCTGTCAGCCGTGACGATTCAAGCGATGTACTGCCT
>JALYTE010000366.1 GCA_030854435.1 Acidobacteriota bacterium
GGCTTGGATCAGCTTTGGCGGCAGCTGGTCGTAGCGCACCGGGATTCGGCGTTGCTCGCCGCTGGACTGGATCAGCTTGCCGTCGCGCGAATAGATGCGCAGCGGCACCTGCAGCTGGACTTCCCGAAGGCTGGCCACATCGGGCAGCGCGGGCCTCAAATAGACATAAGCACAGACGTTGGCGAAGACAGTTAGCGCTATTAAGCCAACTAAAACTGCACAAATGCGCGAGATGAGAACTAGGTAACGTTTGGCCACAGGAAACCGTTCTAACTTATTGCGTAGGCGGACATGGGCAGCATATTAACGCCGGTTACGTGGGCATACCCATCGAAAGATGGGGACGCAAAGCCACCGCTCCTTGAGGGGTTGGACAACCTTAAGGATAGCTGAGGTTGCCAGACCAGAGTTTAAACAGGTGCCGAAGGCTACCCGACGGCGAAGAGGTCTGAACGGATGAGTCGATGCCTCCTAAGCCGGTACGAAACTGTCGTACGTCTCACTTTGCCGACTTCGGGCCGCCGGACGACGATTACCGTGAGTAGCTTCACGTTCCATTTAACAGTTTCTTGCTAAGTTTGGTTGTGATAGCTAATCTCATGCACCAGTTTCGACCTACAAGGTATTGAGCAAAAAGGGAAAAAATTTGTGTGGTCGTTAGGAAAAAGATACCGTCCGCTTTTGGGACTTGACATAACCACTTCGTCGGTGAAGCTCATTGAGCTCACGATGTCGGGTGGCCAATATCGCGTTGAGTCTTATGCAGCGGAACCGACGCCGCATAACGCCATCAACGAAAAAGCGATCGTCGACGCGGAAGCGGTCGGCGAAGCGATTCGTCGCGCGGTGAAGCGCTCCGGCGCGAAGAGCCGCCTCGCGGCCATCGCGATCAGCGGCGACGCGGCGATCACCAAAGTCATTCAGATGCCGAAGAGCCTCGGCGAGAACGAATTGGAAGGTCAGGTCGAAATGCAGGCCGACCAGTACATTCCGTTTCCCATGGAAGAAGTCAGCTACGACTACCAGGTCGTCGGACCTTCCGAAAAAGATCCAGACATGCTCGATGTGCTGCTGGTCGCCACGCGAACCGAGAACGTCGAGCAGCGGCAGGCCGCAGTCCAGGCCTCAGGATTAACCGCGCACTTGGTCGACGTCGAGGCGTTCGCATTGGAAAACGCCTGCGCGCTGATGCGTCACCAGATGCCCGACGGCGGCGTTGATCGCACCGTCGCTGTCGTCGATTTCGGCGCCAGCAGTACCACGTTCAGCGTGCTGCGCGACTTGCGAGTCATTTACACGCGCGACTTTGCCTTCGGCGGGCAGCAATTGACCGAAGAAATCATGCGCACGTACGGCCTCAGCATGGAAGAAGCGGGCCGTGCCAAGAAAGAAGGCGGCTTGCCCAGCAACTATCAGCCCGAAGTGCTCGATCCCTTCATCGACGACATGACTCAACAGGTCAGCCGCTCGCTGCAATTTTATCTGGCCTCAGGCAGCGGGCGCGCGCAGCCGGATCAGATTTTGATTTGTGGCGGCTGCGCCAACATTCCCGGTGTCGCGGATGTCATTTCGAGCCGCGTCGGAGTGCCGGCGGACAAAGGTGATCCGCTCGGCAACATGAAGGTTTCGTCCAAAGCCAAAGCCCAAGCAGTGGCCCGCGACGCCACCGCATTACTCACCGCCTGCGGCCTAGCGCTGCGCAGCTTCGACTAAAGAGTAGCCATGCCGCGTATTAATCTACTTCCCTGGCGCGAACAAGAACGTAAAGTCCGACGCCGTGAATTCATGGTCGCCCTGGGCGGCGCGGCATTTGCCGCCGTCATTTTCGT
The DNA here is from genome assembly GCA_030854435.1 of Acidobacteriota bacterium. Taxonomy (GTDB): domain Bacteria; phylum Acidobacteriota; class Terriglobia; order Terriglobales; family Acidobacteriaceae; genus Granulicella. The sequence continues at coordinate 1,830 of JALYTE010000366.1, forward strand.
CCTGGGCGGCAAGTTGCTGTATTCCAGCTGGATCGATTCGCAAAACGCGAAGAACAATCTTCTGAAAAAGGAGATCGTCAAGCTCGATGCGCAGATCGCCGACATTCAAGACCTCGAGAACCGCAAGCAGCGTCTGGTCGCGCGCATGGAAATCATCGAGAAATTGCAGCGCAAGCGGCCCGAGATCGTGCACCTGTTCGATGAACTCGTGAAGACGGTACCTGAGGGCATTTTCCTCACGCAGATCAAAGAGACCGGCAAGAAGCTCGAGATGAAGGGCGTCGCGCAATCGAGCACCCGGGTGTCGACCTTCATGCGCAACATCGACTCCTCGTCTTGGATGGATAACCCGCAGCTGCAAGTGGTCGAGACCGCGAAGGACTCTCCCACAGGCGGCTCGAGCTTCACCCTCACCAGCGATGTGGTCGGCGTGGACGTGGACAACGGCGGCGAAACAACGGTTAAGAAGGTTGCGGCGAAATGAACTTCCTCG
>JALYTE010000134.1 GCA_030854435.1 Acidobacteriota bacterium
TCGCCGATCTTGAAGCGCGCAAAGCGGCGCACCGAGATGTTCTCGCCCAACTTGGCGATTTTCTGCGCGATCAACTGACCGATCGTCAGCGACTGCTCCTTGATGAACGGTTGCTCCAGCAGGCAGAACTCTTCGTAGAACTTCGAGAGCTTGCCGATCAGCATCTTCTCGACGATCGCCTCGGGCTTGCCGGAAGCGATGCCCTGGGCTCGATAGATGTCCTTCTCGCGCTCGAGGTCGGCCGCAGTCACTTCGTCCTTCGCAATGTAGCGCGGATCGACCGCGGCGATGTGCATGGCGACGTCCTTGAGCAGCTCCTGAAAGTCGTCGGTGCGCGCGACGAAATCGCTTTCGCAGTTGAGTTCGAGCAGCACGCCGATCTTGCCGCCAGCGTGGATATAAGTTCCGACCGCGCCTTCATTTGTGGACCGCGAAGCCTTCTTGGCGGCCGAGGCCATGCCGCGTTTGCGCAGCACAACGAAGGCTTCTTCCATCTCGCCCTTGGCTTCTTGGAGCGCCTTTAGGCAATCGCCCATGGGCGCACCGGATTTTTCGCGGAGTTCTTTGACGAGCTTGGCGTCGATCTTTACGTCGGACATTTCTTTTCCTTCTCCGCCCGTGGATGGACGGCGTGAAAAGGGCGCGGAGTTTGGTCCGCGCCCTTTGATTCCCAGTGCATACTTACGCGGTGGCTTCGACTGGAGACTCGGCTTCCGTATCGGCCTCGACTGCCGCCGGAGCTTTTCGGATGCCCCCTCCAAGCGCGGCGTTGAGGTCGATCGTTTCGTCCTCATCGGCGATGTCCTCGGTGGAGGCTTCGGCGATGCCGGCGGACTCGTGAATCTCCGTCAGCGTATCGTCGCCGTCCTCGCCGAGGAAGTGCGACTCGGTCATGATGGGCTGCACATCGGCGAGCTCGTTCGAGAACGCCTTGTCGGAAATCATCGCCGCGCCCTCGAAGGCGGAGTCCGCGATCTTCGTCGTGAAGAGGCGAATCGCGCGCAGAGCGTCGTCGTTGCCGGGGATCACGTAGTCGACCACCGTGGGATCGCAGTTCGTGTCGACCACCGCAACCACCGGAATGCCCAGCTTGCGCGCTTCGGCGACGGCAATGGCCTCGTTGTTCGAGTCCACGACGAAGATCGCATCGGGAAGCCGCTTCATGCTCTTGATGCCGGAGAGGTTGGTCGAAAGCGATTTGCGCTCGCGTTCCAGCTTGATGACTTCCTTCTTCGTCAGCAGTTCGTAACGTCCGTCGGTGGACATATCGTCGAGCTCGGCCAGGCGCTTGACCGACTTCTGCACCGTGACCCAATTGGTCAGCAGACCGCCCAGCCAGCGGCTGTTGATGTAGGGCATCCCGGCGCGGGTGGCTTCCTCGGCGATGGCGTCCTGCGCCTGGCGCTTGGTCCCCACGAACAGGATCAGCTTCCCCGTCGAGGTGAGATCCGTGACGAACTTCGACGCTTCCTTGAATAGCTTCAGCGTCTTCTGCAGGTCGATAATGTAAATGCCATTGCGCTCGCCGAAGATGTATTCCTTCATCTTGGGATTCCAGCGCTTGGTTTGGTGGCCGAAGTGGACACCGGCTTCGAGCAGTTCCTTCATGGTGATGCTGGCCATAAGTGGCTCCTGTTTATAGACCGCGCCGGATAACAGCTTTTAGCCTCTAGCTCTTAGCTAGAGGCTCTATAGCGCCGCATGTCCGCCAGTCTGGATTGATCCCTTGCAATGAAGCTTAGGGAGATTTGACTCCGTGTCCTGGGCGGGGAAAGTATCCCGGGGTTGATGCGAAATAGCTTCTAGCCGCTAGCTCCTAGCTAAAGGCTAGAAGCTAGCAAACGCGTTAGCGTTTGCTGAACTGGAAGCGAGCACGAGCGCCCTTCTGGCCGTACTTCTTGCGTTCCTTGCCGCGCGAATCGCGCGTGACCATGCCATCGGCCTTGAGCGCCTTGCGCAACTCGACGTTGAACAGCATCAGCGCGCGGGCGATGCCGAGCTTGACCGCATCGGCCTGGCCGTTGACGCCGCCACCCTTGACCGTGCTCAGGATGTCGAACGTTTCGTTGATGTCGGCGATGCCGAGCGGTTTCTTGGCCGCGACGCGTTGCGCGGGGGTAACGAAGTACTCTTCAAACTGTTTACCGTTGACGGTGAACTTGCCGGAGCCGGGGCGCAGGAAGACGCGGGCGATTGCGCTCTTGCGACGGCCGGTTCCATAGTATTGAATCAGGTCTGCCATTTTTCTAATCCCTCTGATGTTGCTGGACCGAAGTCCTTGGATATTTCGTCTTTGACTTTGCTTTTCTTTCTGTCATTCGCGCAGGGAATCTGCTTTTTTGGGGCGCTAAAAGCTGCTCCTAAGCCGACTGCTTCCGGTGCAACTCCATCGGTTTGCCCGAAGCGTGCATTTCGAGCGCGACCGGCTGCTGCGCGTGGTGCGGATGCTCGGCACCCTTGTAGACCTTGAGTTTGGTCGCCATCTGCCGGCCCATCTTGGACTTTGGCAACATGCCCTTGATGGCCTCTTCAAGAATCTTTTCCGGACGCCGCGCGAGCAGTTTCACAAAACTCTCTTCGCGCAGGCCGCCCGGAAACCCCGTGTAGCGGCGATAGAGCTTGCTGTCGGCTT
>JALYTE010000369.1 GCA_030854435.1 Acidobacteriota bacterium
GCCACAACTCATGTCGAAAAGATTGATCGGGACGGTCGGGAACGCGCGTTGAAAGGCTGCGAGGGTCACCGGAAGAAGATCGTAAAAGAGGTCTGCGACATAGCCGATGTTGAGCGGAGACGGCGGCTGCTCATCGCTCCGCTGGACTGATGCCACGATCTCCTCGCTGAGGGCGAGAAGGCGTTTCGCATCGATCAAAAAAGTTGCCCCTTGTCGCGTCAAATTTACGCCCTGCTTCGAGCGATCGAGCAGGCGCACGCCAAGTTCTTCCTCCAGATCTTGATCTGACGGGTGAGGGAGGGCTGCGCGAGATGCAGCTTTTGCGCCTCTTTGGTAAAGCTCAGAGCATCCGCGACCGCAACGAAATAGCGCAAGTGCCGGAGTTCCACCGTGCCGAAGTTATGCCGCAAAGGTCGTTTCCGCAACCCATAGCCGCAGGCTATCAGGGTCGATGAAACAAGGTATTAGCGAATTCGGGCGCCGGCCTTAAAGAACGGGGCGGCCCACGGTCACTCGAGTGAAAGAGCCGTTGATTTAATGGATCGAAAAGCATCAGTGGTGTGGAATGGCAGCCTGCGTCAAGGCACGGGCACGATGCGGACTGAAAGTGGCGTCCTCGCCGACACGCAATACTCCTTTCGCACGCGCTTTGCCGAAGGCCTGGGCACCAATCCCGACGAATTGATCGCCGCGTCCATCGGCGGTTGTTTTTCGATGGCTCTTTCCAACGAGCTCGGCCTTTCTGGCTTTCCTCCTTCGCGCATCGAAACCGCCGCGACCGCCACCCTCGAAGACCTGGCCGCCGGCTGGACCGTCACCAGGATTCAACTCGATGGTTCCCGGCGTCTCGCAGTCGGCTTTCATGGAGGCCGCGCTCTGCGCGAAGACCAAGTGCCCCATCGCCCGGCTGCTTAACACCAACATCGTGGGAATCATTCTGGGCATTTACGCGGCGAGCGCGCTGGCGGCAGGCGACCCGGGCTGGGGCTGGCGCGGCCGGTGGAACATTTATGCCACGGCGGCTCTTTTCGGGCTGGCTTGGGCGACGCTGATGGAACACGCGGCGCTGGCCGCCGGGAGTTGGTCGTACAGTGAGGGTATGCCGATTGTGCCCTGGCTCCGCGCGGGCCTTTGGCCGCTCTTGCAGATGACACTGTTGCCTCCGCTCACATTCTGGATTGCCCGGTGGTGGGCTGGTCGCAGCGCAACGCAACGAAAGGGAATATATGATGAATCATAATGAATGGATGGGCGGAGGGATGTGGCTTTGGACGGTGATCGGCGTCCTGGTGGTGGTCCTGCTAGTCGTCGTGATTAACAAACTGTCGAAGAAATAATTCAGCGTCCGGCGCTGCTACGAAGTGAAATGTTAACCAAGAAAAAAAGAAAACCTATGCTGTTCAAACTATCTACTGACAAAACCGTGAGCGAGGCTTCGGCTGCTTTGGAGAACGCCGTTAAGGCCAATCATTTTGGCGTCATGCAGGTGCACAACCTCAAAGAGACAATGGTGAAGAAGGGCGTCGAGTTCGATCGCGAATGCCTGATCTTCGAGGTATGTCAGCCGCAACAGGCGAAAAAGGTGCTCGACGAAAACATGAGTGTCTCCACCGCGCTGCCCTGCCGGATCTCGATGTACGAGGAAGATGGTAAAACGGTTATGGCGACCTTAAAGCCAACTACTCTTCTGGCCATGTTCAACGTGCCGCAGTTGGAGCAAGTGGCGCAAGAAGTGGAGGACACGCTTGTTAAAATCATGAAGGAGGCGGCCGCCGCCTGATCGTCAGCCACCAGCCGTCAGCCGTCAGCTTCTATCGCACCACCAATCATAACCTTCGAACGATCCAATTGGATCTGTTCACCTAACCAACAGACACCGAACACAAACAAAACATGATGAAATCAACACACCTGATAGCTATGATCATTGCCGCCACGCTCCCTGCTTCTGCGCTTCTCGCGCAAGAGGAACAAGGGAAAATGGGCGACATGATGAAGGGCGATCCCGCCAAAATGGCGGAGATGCACCAGAAGATGGAAGGGGAGATGAAGGCGCAAAACGCCGAAGTCGACAAGCTCGTGTCGGTAATGAACAGCGCGACGGGCGAAAAAAAAGTGGACGCGATCGCAGCCGTCGTCAGCAAGCTCGTCGAGCAACGCAAAGCGATGGGGGAGAAAATGGCCGAGATGCATAAGAACATGCCAAGCATGATGAAGGCAAAAACCGAGAGCAGTCCATCGCCCTCCGGCAACTAACAAGCCGATCTTACATCTGCCGCATGAAGAGCACGCCCCGGTTCCGATCGACCAGCCATCGGAACAGGGGGCGCGACTCCTTCGTGCCTGCCGCAGCGATTGCTTTGCTGATCACACTCAGCGGCTGCCATGCGAAGAAAGAGTCTGCCGCAGTCGAAACGCCGCCGGTCCCGGTTCGTGTCGCCGCGGTGACGAATAAGGCGCGGACGGCGAATGAGGAAGTTGTCGGGACCGTGCGCCCGAAATTGCAATCGGTCATCGAGGCAAAAGTCAGTGGGCGCATCGAGACATTGGCTGTCGCGCCTGGGCAGAAGGTGAAGGCAGGCGATCTGCTCGCGCAGCTGGATGCCCGTGAGATTCAAGCGAAACTCGACCAGGCGCGTGCCGTGCACGACCAGGCGGCGAGCGAACTCGAACGCGCGCGCAAGTTGTTCGAGCAAAAGATTACGTCGCAAGCCGAGTTCGATGCGGTCCAGTCGCGCGAACGTGTGGCGGCCGGCGCGGCGGCGGAAGCGGAGTCGGCTCGCGGTTATACGAAAATTATCGCGCCCTTCGATGGCGT
>JALYTE010000149.1 GCA_030854435.1 Acidobacteriota bacterium
CAGCACCTGCTTCGCGCGCGCCCGCCGACTGCGCGGCCAGAACCGCGTCCCGCTTCCCCCCGCCAGAATGACCGGCGCAAACCGGGGAAGCTTTCGCACCTTGTCCTTCGACATATTTCACCAATAAATCCAGCCCGTACAGCCCGCTTCAGTTCTACAACTTCGCCAAGAATTCGCGAATTCGCTCTACACCCTTGTCGACCACGTCGCCTGAAACGGCATACGACAAGCGAATATGTTCATCGGTCCCGAACGCCTCGCCTGGCACGACCACCACATGCGCCTCGCCCAGCAACTTCGCCGCAAGATCGCCCGTCGTCCGCACGCCGCCTTTGCCCAGAAACGCCTTCACATTCGGATACACATAAAACGCGCCTTCGGGCACTGTACACGTCAGCCCCGGAACGGTCTTCAACCCCGCCAGCGTCCGGTCGCGCAGCTTGATGTAGTCCGCGCGCATCTCCGCCACGCAATCCTGCGAAGATGTCAGCGCCGCAATCGCCGCCTGCTGCACCATACTAGCTGTGTTCGATGTGCTCTGCGATTGCAGCTTGCTCATCGCCGCGATAACTGGCTTCGGCCCCAGCGCGAATCCCGCCCGCCACCCCGTCATCGCATACGTCTTCGACAGCGACCCGAGCACCACGATGTGCTCCTTGCAATCCGTAAACGAACCGCCGCTCACCGCCTTGCCCGCAAAGTTCAGATAGACATAACACTCATCCAGCAGCACATAAATCCCGCGCACGTGGGCCAGCCGCACGATCGCTTCGAGGTCCTCCGTCCGCATCACAGCGCCCGAAGGGTTCGACGGCGTATTCAAAATAATCGCCTTCGTCCTCGGCGTTATCGCAGCCTCGATCATCTTTGCGGTGATGCGAAAATTCTCCGCCTCAGCGCTCTGGACATAGACCACCTTGCCACCCGCATATTGAATGATGTCCTTGAAGCTCACCCAGTACGGCACGGGCAGAATCACTTCATCGCCGTGGTCCACCAGCACCTGGATCGCATTAAACAACGCCAGCTTTCCGCCGGTCGTAAACACGCATTCCTCCGCGCTGTAGTTCGACCCAAAGTCCACCGCATGGCGCTCGACCACGGCTTTGCGCACTTCGGGCACGCCTGCCACCGCCGTATACCGGGTAAAGTTTTTCTCGATCGCCTGGATCGCCGCGTCCTTGATGTGGCGCGGTGTCGCAAAATGCGGCTCCCCTGCGCCAAAGTCGGCGAGGTCTACTCCCTGCGCCTTCATCTTCAGCGCCTCGGCGGTAATGGCCATGGTGGCCGAAATTTCTATACGATCGGTCCGGTCGGAGAGAACCTTCTGCGCCGTAGCTGTGCTCATCCGAACATTTTACAGAATCAGTGCGATGGCACGACCGCTCCGGTCCAACCAGGGCCACGCAACGGTTTCCCCGCGGTTGCGCCGGTGAGTTTGCCATTGCCATATTCCAGTTGTCCATTGACGAAAACGTACTTCACCCCTTCAGAAATCTGCACGGGGCTGGCATAAGTGGATTTGTCGATGATGGTCGCGGGATCGAAGATGGTGATATCCGCGAAAAATCCCTGGCGGAGGATCCCGCGGCCTTTCAGGTGTTCGCGCTGCGCGGGCAGGGATGTCATCTTGCGAATACCTTGCTCCAGCGGCAAAAGATTTTCATCGCGAACGTAGTGGCCGAGAAAGCGCGGCATCGCGCCGAACGCGCGTGGATGATTGTGCGGCTCGAAAAGCGGGCCATCGAGCGAGGACTCGTTGGCATCGAGGCACAGGCTGACCCAGGGTTGCTTAAGCCCGTACTGGAGGTCTTCTTCCGACGCGATGAAGTACAGCGCGCCGGTCTGTCCCTTGTCGGCGATCACGAAATCCATGAGCGCGTCGAGCGGGTCTTTGTGCTCCACTGCCGCGATTTTTTCGATGGACACGCCGTCGTATTTCTTGAGATCGGGATTAGCGACGCCGGAGGGGATGACACCTTTCGCGCCGCCCGATTCGAGGTAAAGGTTCTCCCAATCAACGTGCTCGGTCGCCATTTCGGACTTGATGCGCTGCCGTATTTGAGGGTCGTGCAAACGTTCCAGCAGCTTCGCCATTCCGCCGTCAGCGACCCAGGGCGGCAGACTGGACGCCAACGCCGTGCCCCCCGCGACATAGGGATACATGTCCGCGGTAACGTCCTGTCCGCTGTCGCGCGCGGTTTGAATCATGCCGACGATCTTCGGCATCGTGCCCCAGCGCACCGCGCCGATCACCTTCAGGTGAAACACTTCGAGCGGCAGATGGGCTTCACGTCCGATACGCAGCGCCTCTTCAAGCGCTTGTATTTCGGACGTGCCTTCGCTGCGCATGTGCGTGCCGTAGATGCCGCCGTAGTGCGAGGCGACTTTGGCGAGTTCGATGAGTTCAGCAGTCTTGGCATAGTGTCCGGGAGGATAGATGAGGGCGGTCGAAAGGCCGAATGCGCCGTCCTTCATGGCGTCCGCAACTAGCGCCTTCATCCGTTCGAGCTCGGCGGCCGTGGGCGCGCGATCGACATTGCCCAGCACGGCCTGACGTACTTGCGCCGCGCCCACATACGTGCCGATATTCAACGGCGTTCCAGTCCGCTCAAGGTGCTTGAAATAGCCATCGAGGGTCGTCCAGTCGAGCTTCACTTTGTAGCGATCGAACTCGGGTTGCGCCTGGGCGATCTGGGCCGGGGATTGCGGCGCGATGGATTGACCTTCGCCGGTGATCTCGGTGGTGATGCCTTGCGATAGTTTGCTGAGCGAGCGGTTGTCGATGAGCAGCGCGGATTCCGATTGTCCCAGCATGTCGATAAAGCCGGGAGAAACGACCAGGCCGGTGGCGTCGATGATGCGCTTGGCATGCGCGTCGTCGAGTTTGCCGATGGTCACGATGCGGTCGTTGCGGATGCCGATGTCGCCAGAGACCCAGGGATTGCCGGTGCCGTCGATAATGTGGCCATTCTTGATGATGACGTCGTAGTCGGAGGAAGCGGACGTCGTAGGAAGTGGCGCATCGTAGGCGGCGGACGCGATCTCGCCGAGCGCTTCACCGGCAATTTTTTGCATCGCGTCGGGGTCGTCGAGCGGGACGGAAACATTGTTGACGTAGAGCGCGAGAATCAGATGCTGCCCGCTGGCGGTCTCCATGTAGCCCGCGAGTCCTTTGCCGGTGACGAGAAGATTCTTGTTGAGGGCGTCGCCGACGGCGTAGGTCCCGGTCTTGGCATGGACGTGCCCGGCGGCGGGAGAGTTGACCTGAATCTTGAACAACGTGCCGTCTTTACCGAGCACGGGAAGGCCGCGTTCAAAATCGGCAAAGTCTTTCTGACGGGACATGAAGCGGAGATAGTGGGCGATGAAGTCGGGCGCGAAGTAAGCGTTGCCGCCCGCCCCGTCGGATTGAGAAGCGGCGGTGAGATCGAGTCCGGCTTTGGCGAGGAAGTCGTGTTCGAGATTGAACCCGGCCTGGTCGATGTCCGTCGATTTTTTTGCGAGCAATGCGCCCAGCAGAAAGGGCGTCACGCTGGCATGCAAATTTTGACTGACCTTCAGCGTGATCTTGATTTCTTCTTTCAGCGGCGGAGACACATGTTCGGCGACGACATTTTCCGGGATGTAGTTGCTCACGAGCGATTTGAAGTCCGGCCTTGTGTCAAGCGGCGCAAGCGAGGCGGCGACACCTGCGTCTTTGAGCGCTTCTTGCAGCGCGACGGCGGCGAAGCGGCTGGGGACGGGCACGCCATACGCCACCATCGCGGCCGGCGAGCCGAGCGGCAGCGACCCCGAAAACGTGACCGTGTGCGTTCCATCGGGGCTGGTTTTGTCATCACTGTAGGTCGCGCTGGCAATCGATCCGGTTTTGCCCGTGGTGGCCTTGTTGACGATATCGACGTAGCGCGTTTTGGTCACGACCTGAAGTTGCACGGGCGCGCCTTCGGTTGCGCCTGGAGAGACGATCACGTCCACTACATTGTCGTTGACGACAATCGGCGACATGGCAACGCCGGTGCCGAGTTCCTTGTCGCCCTCGGCAAAAAGCGAAGCGTCGATCAAGATGTGCCCTTTGACTTTTTTTATCCCCTTTGCGGCAATCTGCCGCGCGAAGTCGCGCATCACCAGCATGGGATCGCCTTTGAGGCCTTTGCTGTCCGCACCCCCGTAGCTGTGGTCTTCGTCCTCGAAGGCCAGAGTGCCGTCGGCCTGAATGCGATTGGAGAGGTTAGGGTCTCCACTCGCGACCAACACCAAGTCGCCTTCGAGCGTGTCGCCTTTAATCTTTCCGGTGCGATAGATGAAGGTGTGGAAGCGGTAATCGCCGCCCAGCAGTTCGAGCGCGGTTCCTTCCGTGAGCAGCTTCGTCGTCGATCCAGGCACGAAGAGTTGCTGCGCATTGAGCGTGTACACGGGCTTGTCGATATCGAGCGAATAGAACTCGATTCCGAATCGCGAATGCGCGAACCCCGGTCGCGCCATGATCGTCGCGATGCGCTGTTCCAG
>JALYTE010000181.1 GCA_030854435.1 Acidobacteriota bacterium
GCCCGACGATGCTTTCGACCGCCCCGAGCGACCCATCCTCATCTTCGAGCACTGGCCCCTGCTCGATATGCACTTCAAGCGCGGCAAAAGTTCGCGGGGGCAGCGGACTGGTTTCGGCGATGCGCTCCGGGTGCAGCCCGAAAGTTTTTAGTGCTTGCTCGACGCTGATGCCATTGGCGTCGTGTTTCGCGAGTTGCTCCTGTGAGAGTTGTCCCGTCACCGCCAGCGACGATAGAAACGGGAAGCCGAAGCGCACACCTTCTTCTTCGGAAAATGCGATGAGCTCAATGTCGAACGGGAGCGGCGTCGTGGCGAGTTCTTCGATCACCGTAAGCGTCAGCAGCACGCCTAGCGGGCCGTCGAAGGCCCCGGCGTTGGGCACCGTATCGATGTGTGAAAAAAGCAGCAACGTTGGCGCGTTGACGCTCGCCGCACGTCGCAGGCCGCGCACATTCCCTGCGTCGTCGGTGCGCGTTTCAAGCCCCGCGCGCACCATCCACGAGAGCAGGAGCGCGTGCGCGTCCCTGGTCGCTTCGCTCAAAAACAGGCGCGTGGTCTCGCCGGGAACGTCGCTGATTAAGGCCAGTTCGCGGCACCGCGCGATGGTGCGTGCCGCACGATTTTTGTTGGCTTGCTCCATCCGCTAAGCTCGCCGCACCGTGGCTTCGATGGTGCCGTGCGGTTCATCGGTCGGCACAAAGATGTGGTTCGGATTGGTCTGCCCGAAACGGGCGAGATCGACCAGAAGATTGTGCTTGTTCGGCATGAGCATCGTGATTTCGTCGATGATGTCCGTATGCGCGAGCGCAGCTTCGGCCATCGCATAAAGCGTCTGTTGCACCGACAGCGAGTCATGCTTCGCGAACGTCGAAATCAGCGCCTCGCGCAGGTGGGTTCGCACCTTGTTGAAGTCGATGCCCTCGGCAATCGCCTTGTTTGTGTAAGGCCACACGGCCTCGAGCGCCGTCGCGAACAGCCGGTCGGTCGTTTCTGGGAGCGTCGTGAGCGGATCCTTGATGTAGCCCACGAAACCTGACTGCGCGGTCTTCATCACGGTCAGCCGGTCAAGCCCGCTCGCAATCGCAAAGGTTCCGTATTGCGTGCGCGAGACATTCGTGGTCTGGCGTTCGTCCGAGCCGCGCATGAAGCCCGTCGGATGGGTCTTGCCCTCGACCAGAAGCCGCTTCCAGAGCGTCGATTCGATGCTCACCTCGACGGCCTCGATCTGCGGATTGCGCGAGAGCAGGATGTCCACCAACTCCTTGGCGTACTCCTCCATGCTCTCTGCCTTCGAGTCGCAGGCGAGGGAGTAGATCGTGTTTTTCATCGTGTCGGTAGGCAGGATTTTCGAGTTGTCGCCGAGCGTGTGCGCGGTCTCAAAGTCGCCGGACAGAAGGACCTGCACAACCCACTCGTCGAGGTCGTGGCGATCGTCATGTTTGGTCACACGCATCAACCGCACGCGCGATTTACCGTAACGATTGGTCGCAAGTTTTGCAGGCATCGCTCAGCTTCCTCGATAGGTCGTGTATCCGTTGGCCGTCAGGAGCAACGGGATGTGATAGTGCTGCGCGGGGTCTGTGACGGTGAAGACAATGTCCACATAAGGATAGAGGCAGGTGCGGCCCTGCGCCGCGAAATAGCTGTCCGTGGCGAAGCGAATGCGATACGTCGCTGCTTCAAAAGCGGCGTCTGCGAGCAGCGTTTTGCAGCGGCCATCGGCGTCTGTGCTGCCGCTTCCAGCGTCACGCCAGATATCGGCCACGAGCTTTGCAAGGTGGAGTGAGATGCCGGCCGCGGGGCGTCCCAGCGAGGTGTCCAGAATGTGCGTTGAAAGTCCCATCAGTCCTCGAATTCTGAATTTTTGAATCCTATCCGATGCCAAGCCATTTGCGCAGCCGCAACTGCGTAATCTGGCGCTGCTGCTCGACCGCTTCGATCAATTCGGTGGCGGCATCGTTTGCCAGTCGCGCTTTCAAGATACCGAGTATCTCTGCGGCTGATTTCCCGGCCGCGCAAACTATAAAGATGCGTCCAAACTTCTGTTCGTATTCCTTGTTCGCCGCTGCGAGCGCGTCTTCGGTGGCAACATCCATTGCGTCTGCGCTCTGCTCGTCCACGGACCACTTCAAACTCTGCACCGTGGCAGCCTTCGCGTTGTGCTCGCCGATGCGGGGGTGCGAGTCCAAGGCCTGCTGCCAGCCGCTCGGCGTAAGCCCCTGCCACACTTTATCGGAAGCGGCGAAGAGTGCCTCGGGCGTCTCGAAGGGACGCGTGTCGACCATCCCGATGGCCCACGCAATGGAACCGTTGCACGGTAAAATCGCCTCGGTCGCGGCAGGCCGCTCCAAGCGGTCCCATTGTTCGAGAATGGCGTGCTGTCGACCCATCCGTTCACTTCTCCATTCGCGCTCATGCGAGATGACAGGATAGCGCGTACTCGCGTCCTCGGGGCGGAGCGGGGAACTTGCCGTCCGCGAAAATGCGTTCGCCGCGCAGCCACGTCGATCGCACAACGCCGTTCAGCATCTCGCCCATGTAGGGCGAAATCCTGTGGCGGTAGTGAAGCGCTTCGGCCGTTACTGTGAAGTTCGCATGGGTATCGAAGGCGACGAAATTTGCGTGTTTGCCCGGTTCGATGGAACCGACGTGAGTCTGTACGCCCGCCAGTCGCGCGGGCGCTCCCGACATCCACTCCGCAAGCTGCGTGAGCGGAATCCCGCGCTGCACACAGTCCGTCCACACGAGTGGCAGCGCGACCGAAAGAGATGCGATGCCGCCCCATGCCTCGTCGAAACGTCCGGCTTCCTCGCCCGGTTGCGTCGCTTCGAGCCGTTTCATGTGCGGTGGGCAGGGTGAGTGGTCGGTCGCAATCAGGTCGATGATGCCGTCGTGCAATCCCTGCCAGAGCGCTTCGCGGTTGGCCGCGTTGCGAATGGGCGGCGCGCACTTGAACAGTGCCGCTCCATCTGCGATTCCTTCCGCCGCGCAATGCAGGTAGTGTGGGCAGGTCTCAACCGTCACCGACAAGCCTTCGCTCTTGGCCGCCTCCAGCATGGGCAGCGCTTGCGCTGTAGAAAGATGCACGATGTGCAGACGGAAGCGATAGGAGCGGCAGAGTTCGAGCAGCATGGAGATTGCGTCAAGCTCGGCTTGATCGGGACGCGATGCCAGGTACGTTGCATACTGGCGCCAATCCGCGCCGTTGGCGTTCAGTCGAGCGACCGCTGCGTCGATGGGGCCAGCCAGTTCCGCATGAACCAGCAGCGGCAAGCCAGTGCGCGCAATGTGCGGCAGCGCGCGTTCTAGATTTACGCTATCGATCGCCGTGAAACCGTCGCAACCCGGATAGATCAGAAAGCACTTAAATCCCGGCACGCCTGCGAGGGCGAGTGGCTCAAGCGCGCTCTGATTGCCGTCCACCGCGCCGCCCCACAGCGCGTAGTCGACCATGCACTGCCCTCGTGCGGCCTCGCGTTTCAATTCCAACGCTTCGACGTCCGTGGTCTCTGGCAGGCAGTTGAGCGGCATATCGACCAGCGTTGTAATGCCGCCCGCCGCGGCCGCGAGCGTTGCCGTCGCAAAGCCTTCCCACTCGGTGCGGCCGGGTTCGTTGATGTGGACATGCGTGTCGACTAGCCCCGGCAGCAGAGCAACGTCGTCGAGGTCTTCGACGGGCATGTCCGCGGTGAACTCAGAAGCGGCGTGAACGCCGGCGATCATTCCGTCTTCGATCACCACAACGGCGTCGCGTTCGCCCTGCGACGTGACGACTCGGCGGGAGCGCAGAGCATGTACCATGAACCTGATTATGCAGGGAAATCCTCAGTTCATGCAGCAGGCCATTGCGCTTGCCACCGAGAACGTCGTCAGCGGACGTGGCGGTCCGTTCGGCGCGATCATCGTGCGAGACGGCAAAGTCATTGCCACCGGCACCAACCAGGTGACAGCGTTGAACGACCCGACCGCTCATGCGGAGGTCGTCGCCGTTCGCAATGCGTGCGCTGCGCTCGGCACGTTTCGGCTTGATGGCTGCGAGGTTTACACCAGTTGCGAGCCTTGCCCGATGTGTCTGGCCGCGCTCTATTGGTCGCGCTGCGCGGCGATTTTTTATGGCAACAGCGCGGCCGATGCGGCGAATGCAGGCTTCGACGATTCCTTCCTCTACGAAGAAGTGAAGAAGCCGTTGGAGGATCGCACCATTCCGATGTCACGATTGTTACCGGACGAAGCGTGGGCCAGCTTTGCGGCTTGGGAAAAGAGTCCCTTCAAGGTGGATTATTAAATGACTACGGAGCGGCCTTTGAAGGAGTTAGCCGGCGAGAAAGTGTTACGCGTGGGCCTGCTCGGGTTTGGGACTGTAGGAAGCGCGTTCGCCGAGGTGCTGGCTGCGTCCGGAGCGCGGGACATTCGCCTCACCCGCATCTTCAATCGTGGCGTCGAG
>JALYTE010000221.1 GCA_030854435.1 Acidobacteriota bacterium
TTTCAGACATGCACGGCCTTTCCGGCGCGCGCAGTTTCGGTGGCGTGCGCAGGTTTCGCGTCCGCCGCCGGGAACTCCAGGCGGAAGACCGTGCCCTCGCCGACGGCGCTCTGGACGTGGATTTTGCCGGCGTGCTCCTGCATGATGCCGTAGGTGACGGCGAGGCCCAGGCCAGTGCCCTTGCGCTGGCCTGGCTTGGGCGTGCTCTTGGTGGTGAAGAAGGGGTCGTAGATGCGGCGCAAGACTTCGGGCGACATGCCGGAGCCGTCGTCGGCGACCTGGATTTCGACGCTGCCGCCGTGCTGGGCCGTCGAGATTGTGATGCGCCCGGAGCCGCGGTCCTGCATGGCGTCTTTGGCGTTCATGATGAGGTTGAGGATGACTTGCTGGAGCTTGCCGAGGTCGCCCTGGATTGCAGGAAGGCCAGGCGCGAGATCGAGTTGGACTTGGATGTGGCCGGAGCGCATTTGATGTTCGAGCAGAACGGTGGTGTCGCGCAGCATGGCGTTGATGTCGACGCGCGTGAAGTCGCCGCTGCCGGTGCGCGAGAAGTTGAGCAGTCCGTTGACGATCTCGGACGCGCGGAAAGTTTGTTGCGTGATTTTTTCGAGTACGGGCGTCAGATGCTGGCTGTTGGGATCGAGCTTCAACTGCTTGGTCAGCATTTGCGTGTAGCTGGAGATGACCGCGAGGGGCGTGTTGACTTCGTGCGCAACGCCGGCGGCGAGAAGGCCGATGGAGGAAAGTTTTTCGGCTTGCGTGAGTTGCTCTTCGAGATGGATGCGGTCGGTGAGGTCGTCGACGATGACGATGCGCCCGACGGCCTGGAAGTCACGGTTGAGTAGCGGCGCGATGGTGATGTTGGCGGTGCGGGCTTCGCCGGCCGGGGTGGTGAAACGGAACTTGTAGATCGTGCTGGTGCCTTGTTCGGCGCGCAGGTTGTGGAATTGCTCGATGAAATCCTCGGGAAACACTTCGGCCAGCGGGCGTTTGAGGGCGTCGGCGCGAGGGAGCGCGTACATCACTTCCATCTGCGCGTTCCAACTCTCGATGCGGTCGTTGAGATCGACGGCGAAGACGCCGATGTTGATCGACTCGACGATATTTTCGTTGAAGTCCTTGAGCCGCTCGAAGTCGGTGATCTTCTGCTGTAGGCGGCGGTAGAGCTGCGCGTTCTGGATGGCGATGCCGATGTATCCGGCGAGGGATTCGAGCAGTTCGACATCTTCGCTGGAGAGGAAGTCGCCGTCGTCGGTGCGTCCCAGGCCGATGACGGCAATGGTGCGCAGGCCGCCGCCTTCGCCACGGAGCCCACCGCCTTCGTGGCGCGCGGCGCGGCAGGGCAGGTAGTAGTTGAGGTCGAGCGCGGCAGCGGCGTCGCGCTGCGGCTTGGGCAGGCGGAGCACGGATTGCGGAGTGTCGAAGAAGATGTGGTTGTCGGCTCCGCGGCGGTCGAAGTTGAGGAAGTCGAGGTCGAACTTTCCGCCCTGCGGGGTGCGGTGCGTGAGGCCGTGCGAGGCGACCAGCGTAAAGTGTTGCTCCTCCGCGGCCTCGTCGTTGTCCGCCAGGAAGACGGCGACGCGGGTGACGAGCAGGGTTTGCGGCAGACGCTCGACGATGGACTGGACGAGGGTCGCGAGGTCGGTCTGCGCGTTCAGGCTACGGCCAAACTCGACCAGCGTTTCGCGGTAGTCGAAGCGCTTCTGGTCGAAGACGCGATCCACGCGGCCTTGAATCATGCGCTTCAACGGATCGAAGAGCAACCCCGTGACGATAACGGCGATCACCAGGCCCCACTCGCGCAGGTTGGGCAGGCGGGTATGCACAAACTCCGCCGAAAGCGCGATGACGCCGAAGTACAAGCCGACCAGCGCGGCGGTGGCGAGAGTGTAGGTGACGCCGCGCTTGAAGATGAGGTCGACGTCCATGAGGCGGTAGCGCACGATGGCCCAACTGAACGTCAGCGGCAGCAGGATCAACGACAGGCCGGCGAGGCGGGTGAGCGCGTTGGGCACGGTCCAGTCCGAGAGGAAGGGGATGACGTAGAAGAAGGTGAATGGAAGCACGGTCAGCAGGGTGCCGCGCGTGAGCCACTTGAGTTGCTGGCGTTCGAGCGGGTTCTGCTCGCTGCGATAGCGGAACCAGAACACTACCGCCGCGACGATGTAGAAAATCGCGAGGTAGCCGTAGTCGATTTGGTCGAGGCGGTGCTGTAGAAGTCCGGTGGCGGACCAGCGTTCGATGGAAAGATAGCGAAGCCCGACTAAAATCGCTCCCGGCACATACAACAGCGGGTAGAGGATACGGCGGGTTGGGCGCGCCTTCGCATCGTCGGTGAAGCTCACCGCGAAATGCAGGAAAAGCGCGGGTTGCAAACCGGTGGCGAGGATATTGCACCATAGCACCCACTGGTCCAAACCATCGAGCCGGCCCGTGTACTTGAACGCATACTGCACGAAGGACACGAGGCAGAAGACGTAGAAGTGGGTGGATTTTGGAGCGGTCCAGCGCCGGAAAAGCACGTACAGTCCGATGGTCAGGTAGGCCAAAGCGATGAGGCGCATCACGTTGTCGTTGGAGCGGTCGTGCTCGGAACTGGGCTCCAGAATGACGAGGATGTCGAGGTTGGCGGTGCGGCCCGTTGGCGTTTTGCGCAGCAGGGAATACGTCGCGTGCGACCAGACGCCGCTGCGGAAGATGGCGCGTTCGGCGTCGGCGACGCGGGCGATGGGCTGGCCCTCGATGGCGGTCAGAATGTCACCCGCACGGACGCCCGCGCGCTCGGCGGGAGTGTCGCGGGGGACGGAGTAGATCAGCAGACCGCCAGCAGTTTCGGTCTTGCGTGCGCCGTCGGTGGGGGCGTCGTAGCCGCTCTCCTGCACGAGGTTCGCAATGGCGAGGGCCATCGCGCCCAGCGTGACCAACGCCAGGAAGATGGCAAACAGACGGGTTGGAGTGCCGCTCTTCAAGCAAGACCTTTAAGCAAACGATACGCGAATATTAGAAAGCACATCGGCTGCCAAAGCTGGAAATGCACTGTTTGCAGGGCTTAATATGAGAGAACAGATCACGCGATGCAAAAGATCATAGGCATATACAAAATTATGGAGTGGCGGTTCCGCGCAATGGAAGCCCATTTTGCGGTCGTCGCAGCCATGGGAATCGGAATCAGCCAACCGGACTAAGCCCGAATTGGTCGCCGAGCCATTGACGGATGGCGGTCTGCATGACTTCGAGCTTGGAGGTGGGGGAGCCGGGAGTGCCGGCAAAGAAGTGGTCCGCGCCTTCGATCCAGACGATGCGTTTGGGTTCGGGCGCGGACGCGAGGGTGGACTCCAGCACGCCGCGCGGGCTGAACTGGTCGTGGTCGCCCGAGACGAAGAGTTTGGGCGCGCGGCAGGCGGGCAGGAAGTTGTAAGTGTAGTCGCGGCAGGCGGCTTGTACCGGAAGACCCAGCGCGACCAGGCCGCGAACGCGAGCGTCGCCGCAGCAGGCGCGCAGGCCGACGTTCGAGCCGAAGGAAAATCCGGCGAACAGGACAGGCAAACCGAAGCGGAGGTCGAGCCAATCGAGCGCGGCGCGAACGTCTTCGACTTCGCCCGCTCCCTCATCGTGGACGCCTTCGCTCAAGCCTGCGCCGCGGAAGTTGAAGCGCAGCACGGGCAGGCCGAAGTGCGAGAAGGCTTTGGCCGCGTGATACACGGCTTTGGTGTGCATGGTACCGCCGCTGGGCGGGTGGGGGTGCGCGACGACTGCCGCGTAGAGGGCGTTGTCGAGTCCGGTGTTGAGCAGGGCTTCGAGGCGTCCGGCGGGGCCGTGGAGGTCGTCGATGGTTTGGACGTGGGAACGAAAGGGAAGAGGTGCTGGCATTTCTTCCAGTGTATCGTTCGTGTCGATAGCAGTTCTATGTTGTGTCGAGATTCGTGCACGGTCGAAACCCATGTCAGAAAATCCGGACATGGGGCACCCCGTACCTGCGGAGTGCTCGCAGGTTATGCTGGAGCGATGTCCATTGACCCGATTCAACTGACGCGGCAGCTTGTCGATATCGAATCGACGAGCTATCACGAGGCGCCTGTGGGCGAATTTCTGGCGGAGTTTCTGGCCGATCAGGGGTATGCGGTCGAGCGCCAGCCTGCGTCGCAGCCGGATCCCGCGAAGACGCTGGGGGGTGGGTCGGGGCCACGCTTCAACGTGTATGCATGTGCGCCGGATGTCACGCCCGATGTGGTCTTCTCGACGCACATGGATACGGTCCCCCCGTTTCT
>JALYTE010000229.1 GCA_030854435.1 Acidobacteriota bacterium
CTACGTGGTTGTGGGCAACACGATTCCCACCGACAGCCGCTTCGCGTATGTGGCGCGCGTGGCGTCCATCCAGGCCGGCTTGCCGATGGATTCGGTGGCGATGTCAGTGAACCGCCTGTGCTCATCGGGTCTTCAGGGCATCGTGACGACCGCGCAAAACATTCTGCTCGGCGACAGCGACTACGGTGTGGGCGGCGGCGTCGAAGTGATGAGCCGCGGTGGTTACTTGTCTACGGCCATGCGCACCGGCGCGCGCATGGGCGACACCAAATTGGTGGACATGATGACGGCCACGCTGACGGACCCCTTTGGCGTTGGCCATATGGGGATTACGGCCGAGAACCTCGCCACCAAGTGGGGCATCACGCGCGAGGAGCAGGACGCGCTCGCCGTCGAGTCCCACCGCCGCGCGGCGGCAGCTGTCGCCGAAGGGCGCTTCAAGTCGCAAATCGTTCCCATCGTCAAGCAAACGAAGAAGGGTGAGGTGATCTTCGACACTGACGAGCATGTGAAGCCCAACACGTCGATGGAAACCCTCGCGAAGATGAAGCCGGCCTTCAAAAAGGACGGCTCGGTGACCGCAGGCAACGCCTCCGGCATCAACGACGGCGCAGCCTTCTTCGTACTGGCGGACGCCGCGGTCGCCGCCGCTGCGGGCCATAAGCCAATGGCGCGGCTGGTCTCTTACGCGGTGGCGGGCGTTCCGAACGAAATCATGGGCGAAGGACCCATACCCGCTACAAAGCTGGCGCTGAAGAAGTGCGGCCTCAGACTTGACCAGATAGACGTGATCGAGAGCAACGAAGCCTTTGCAGCGCAGGCCATCGCGGTAGCGCGAGGGCTTGAGCTGGACATGAAGAAGACGAATCCGAACGGTGGCGCAATCGCGCTCGGTCACCCGATCGGTTGCTCAGGCGCCTTCCTCGCTACGAAGGCGGTATACGAACTGCAACGTAGCGGAGGGCGATACGCCCTGGTCACCATGTGCGTCGGTGGAGGGCAAGGAATCGCGGCCGTCTTTGAACGCGTCTGACAAACGGATCAGGTCAATCGTTCATCCGATCAGACCTCCCGTAGGCGCGGCCCGAGTCAGCGGATCGTGGATGTTGTAGTTTGCCCGGTGCGAGCGTGAGCGACGGTCCCCAATTGCCAGACTACCCGATTGCCCGCCGCCTTACGAGTTCGTCCTCGGCCGACCGTGGTCGCAAAGAACCCCTCAACCAGAGTCCAAGGACAAACTTACATGGGGCTGATCCTTTTCGAGCGGCGCGTATACGCTCTTGACCCGAGCCCGCACTTGCTCGCCCGCATCGAACTTCTTCGCCACCCACGCGGCCGCCAGAGAGTCGACAAATCCAATCATGCGGTAGGAGTAGCCGAGCAAGCCGAACAATCGAGGTGTCCGCAAGAAGACTGAAATACCGCTTGATTCGGGCAGTTTGCTCTGCTCCCGGCGCAGTTCTACCTCGCGACCTACCTCGCAATACCGGCGGATGACAGTCGAACGACTCGATCCGTCCTCGTTCAACAAGCCCGTACCAGCAAGGATTGCCGTAGTCGCCATTGAATACGCTGAAAAGGGACCTACTCGCGGGTACACAGTCTAAGCCTCGAGACGCTCCGATCGCGCGACGCGTCGCTCGAACCTGCGAACGCCGAGCGACGATCTATCGCATTGAGGGCAGCGAGATGCCCGCGGCAAGCAGCAGTTGCGGACGCGGCCGAATGGCGCCGATCAACGACGGCATGGGTGGACTCGCGACGATCGCCACCAAGATAGTCGCCGTTCAGGGAGGCCCAGCATGATTTTCATCCTGCGGGGCCCTTCATCGAGACCGCTCTGCTCACTGTTTCATTGCCGATCGATGCCGGCCCGTATGCCGCGACGTCGCCGGGTTTGCGCAGCATCTTGTCGACCTCGGCTGCATGGAGCTCTTCGATCTGAATCATCTGGCGCGCAAATTCCTCAAGTGCAACCGAGCCCCCGTTGACCGCTTCCAGGAGATTCCGATAGAGCCCGAGCGCCTGCGCTTCGGCATCTAGTGTCGTGAGTTAAAGGTTCGCAGACAAAATCTCTCGACACTTGCGAGGATGTCATCTGCGGACTTGGACCAGACGAACGGCTTGGGACTGGCGTTGTTGATGTCGAGATATAGCTTGATCGCTTGTTCGAGCTGTCGGGT
>JALYTE010000231.1 GCA_030854435.1 Acidobacteriota bacterium
GTATAGCACGCAAGGTGACATTTCCGAACTTATTTAGAGATTGGCCGCTGTTCTGTTCTGGCTCTGACAGCCCGGGATTGTTTCGACCATTCATCGGCTTGGGCGATATGACTCGAACGGGCAGCAGTGTCTCGACAGTCGAAGTCTGCGTCGCTTCTTTACATCGCGAGGCGTATTTCCAGCTTCCGCGCGACAGGCTCGACGATCTGCAACACACCGTGGCCCGGATTGACCTCTTCGCGGAGGCGGAGAAGTCCCAGCCCTTTGAGCTTATTGACGTCGCGGGTGACAGAGCCGCGATTGCGGCTCAGCTCTTCGGCCAGCGCGCTGATGCTCAGGCGCTTTTTCCGCACGACCTGCCACAGACGGACGCGCTGCACGGTGAGGCACTCCGCCATATCGAGAGGGTCGGCGAAGGTGATGATCCTTTCCGGTTCCAGCGGTTCACCACGCTCGCGCTTTGCCGCGCGGGCAAGCGAACGCGTTACATGGCCTTCAAAGCCGTCGGCGAAGATTTTCGTTTTCATATTTTCTCCTGATAGCTTCAACTTCGCCGTAGAAGCGACGAGCAGTTGCGTCATAGTCTATGAAATTGAACGGCATTGCGTGGCCGAGCCAGTGGCGTTCATGCCTACCGTGTGCGTTGTCGAAACCGAGTATTCGTCCATTGTCCGCGCGCTGTCGATGAGGAAGCAGGAACGCGAGGTTATATTGCACGACTTCCCGAGCGGCGTTGACCCAGACCTCTTCGCGGAGGATGCCGATGCCGCCCGCACAGCGGAAGCGGGTCTCGTAGTCGGTTTCCTTGCGCAGATGCCTGCTCGCCATCCCAAGAAAGTCTACTACAGATGATGCTCCAAAAGCATCACCTGGGGCATGATCTTTTCCGAAAAACTCCGGGTGGCCCATCTTCGCGACGGCTTTACCGTCGCTAAGGTGGGTTCGTGGGCGTCGCCGCAACCCACCTTAGCCTCAAAAAGCGCGGCGAAGATGGCCACCCCAACTCCGATGAGGATCGAATCCTTGACAGACCGTTTACAATAGACACAGAGAAACTTTTCGGCCCGGCCACCGCCGGGTCATTGCATTTAGCTCGTAACCTCAATGTTTTCCGGACTTTACAAAACGCGCCTTTATTTTCAAGACTTTACGTTCAAGTCCGGATGTAAGCCCAATGTTCTCCGGACTTTACGCAAAATTGACAGGGAGGGGGGGTACCCTCAAGATTCGAGTACGGGCAGGCGAGAATACACTCTCAGAATGAACCTGCCGGGACACACCATGTTGTTTGCGTCGTCCGAGCGAGTCGATTTTCTGCCCGCTTTGCAGATCCACTTTATCGGGATCGGCGGCATTGGGATGAGCGGGATTGCCGAGATTCTGCTGACCATGGGCTATGCGGTTTCAGGGTCAGACCTGCGCGCTTCGGCGGTGACGGAGCGGTTGGAGGATTTGGGCGCAATCGTCTACTCCGGCCACGCGGCGCCGAACGTGATTGCCAGCGATGTAGTGGTGACGAGCACTGCGGTTGCGCGCGACAACCCGGAGGTCGTCGAAGCCCGGCGGCGCAAGATTCCCGTGATTCAACGCGCCGAGATGCTGGCCGAGTTGATGCGGTTGAAGTACGGCATCGCTATCGCCGGGATGCACGGCAAGACCACGACGACCAGCATGATCGCCGCGGTGCTGGCGGGCGGTGGTCTCGATCCGACGGTCGTCGTAGGCGGACGGATTGACGCGATGGGATCGAATGCGCGGCTGGGGCGTTCGCAGTATTTGGTCGCCGAAGCCGACGAGAGCGACAGGTCGTTTCTGAAGCTCCCGCCGATTCTGGCAGTGGTCACGAACCTCGACCGCGAACACATGGATACCTACCGCGACATGGCCGATGTCGAGGACGCGTTTGTGGAGTTCATGGAGAAGGTGCCGTTCTATGGCGCGGTGACGGCGTGCGTCGACAATGCGATGCTTCGCGCTATGCTGCCGAGGGTGAAGCGCCGGATCTACACCTACGGCGAAAGCCACGACGCCGACTTCCAGATGCAGATGCTGGACAAGCAGGCGGATTGTCATGCGACATTCGAGGTGAGCCTGCATGGTTTGATGCTGGGGCCGTTCCGGCTGCATGTGCCGGGTCGGCACAACGTGTTGAACGCGACGGCGGCGATCGCGATCGGGCTGCAACTCGGCCTCGCGCCGGACATGATTGCGGAGGGGTTGGAGACTTTCCGGGGCGTCGACCGGCGGTTCCAGGTCAAGGGTA
>JALYTE010000381.1 GCA_030854435.1 Acidobacteriota bacterium
GATATACCGCGACCAACCCGCGACGGCCCAGCAGCGGCTCGCCGAGAAGGCCCAGGTTCCACAGGCACCACATGTTGACCAGCAGATGCAGCGGGTTCATGTGAATGAACGCCGCCGTCACGACGCGAATCCACTGGCCGTGCTGTAGCACCAACGAAGCATCGCAACCGCCGAAAAATGACAGCGCCTCGATGGAAAATGAATCGGTCAGAAGCGACCCGAACCGGTGCATGTGCCAGTCCGCGATATACGGCCCGGAACGCAGCATCGCGGCAAACCATAGGAGGTTGAGAAACAGCAGACCGTAGGTCGCTGGGGCATCGAGCAGCGACGGGGACCGCTTCGCGCCCGCCTCGACCGCAGTGGACTGGTCGGGCGTCGGATCGTGCTCGATACGGTAGTGGGTGTCGTGCTCGTGCTCGGAAGCCATTCGCGCCTACGCCGCGTGCTTGGAGATCCGGTCGAGCATCTCCGGCGGCACACGTTGACGAACGAAGCCCGTCACAATGCTGGGGATAGGCGTGGCGATCGCGACCAGCACCCACAGCAGCATCGACAGCACCACCCCCGAAATCGCCACGGCCTGTAGGCTGACCGTGATGCTGGAAGGAATCCGCGTAAACCCCGCGCCGAGATGGAGATGCACATTGGCAATGTGGGTCAGCACCTCCAGCCGGTGAATGACCAGCGCCGCCAACAGGAACGCCACGAACGACAACGTGGTCGCGCACAGCAGTAAAACATCGACGGTGCGATGAATGCGCTGGCGGCGGCGGCAATAAGCGCAGCCCGTCAAGTGCTCTTCGTAATCCACGCGCATGGCAGGGGATATGCCCGAAATGTCATACCGCCAACCGGAAAGGATGGCCCCGACGACCTGATCGTTGCAAGAATCCTGGCGGGTGGTTCGGGGACGGGTTGGCACGGTTCGAATCGGCATCGTTGACTCTTCATTTTACCGTGCTTACGCCCTCAGTCAAAGCGGAACGCACCCGGACAGTGAAGCTCCGCTGGTTCACGGAAGTCTATACCAAAGACGTTTGAGAGTCCGAAAGGATATGAAATCTGTTGTCGCTACAGACAAATCGGTTCCAGCGGCTCATGCTGCGCGGCCAGAACGATGCGGTTGCCCAGCAGCGTCAACCGCTCGCCGATGGCCTGCTCCGCCGCCAGCCGCGCCAGTTCCGGCAGATTGTTCGCTTCCGACAAATGGCCGAGCACAATGGTGTGCGCTCCGCCGTCGTAGTCGCGCAGCAAAAACTCCGCCGTCGCGAGGTTCGACAGATGCCCCACGCGCGAGAGCACGCGCTGCTTGACCGACCACGGATACGGCCCGTCCTTCAGCATCTCCAGGTCGTGGTTCGACTCCAACAGCAGCACGTCAACATTCTTGAGCGCCTGCTTCACGTTGGGCGGAATGTAGCCGAGGTCGGTCGCGACGGCCATGCGAATGCTTTGCGACCGCGCATGAAACACAAAGCCGCAAGGGTCGGCCGCATCGTGCGGGATGGTGAAGGGATTGATGTCGATGTCCCCAATCGAAAACTCATGCCCCGCGCGAAAGTATTCGACCTCGGGAAGGAACGCGGGATTGGCCTTCACCGCCCCACGCACTTCCTCCGGTTCGCAAGACTCTTCGCCTTCGACCGGAAGCTCGAAGTCGCGGTTCGCTTCGCCCGAAAACTCCAGACTCGCAGAAGCCGCATCCTCCGAACTTTCGGGCGAGCGAGACTCCGGGTGTCCCATGTCTGGATTTTCAGACATGGGATCGGCGGAGCGATCAGTCATTGAGACGCCAGCCACAACTCTCGCCCGAGCTTCCTTCTCGGCCTGCACATGCTCAAGCCACTTGGCGTAACTCATCGTGGTTCGTGGCGTCAGCATCCTCACCCACGCCCGATGCGTCGGCTCTGTAAAGAAAACCGGAATCCGCAATCGCCGCGCCAACACGGCCAATCCGGCGACGTGGTCCTGATGCTCATGCGTAATCAGGATTGCGGTGAGTTCGTCGGGGTCTTCGCCGGACGCGGCCATGCGCTTCAGCAGTTCGCGACACGACAAACCCGCATCCACCAAAATCCGTGTCCGCGCCGACGCGATCACCGTGCTGTTGCCCTTGGAACCCGAAGCTAAAACGGTCATCCGCACAGTCTTAAGATACGCCGTCAGGGGCTTCGGAAATCCAGGCCGAAACCGGCGCTACCCAGGGTTTCGCAGCGGCGCCAGGAAGTTCACAATCGAGCGCATTACCACCTCGTCGCGCTGGTTGAAAACCACCGTCCGCGAGCGCACCACGCCAAACGCCGGTCGCGCCGCGGAGAGCCGAACGCTGAGTATCTCCGCCTCGGTGCGCAGCACATCGTTCGGCCTCACGGCCATCAGCCAGCGCATCTCATCCACGCCCGCGCCGATCATGCCCCCCGCAATCCGCATCGACTGCACCCGCAGCCGCATGACGATCGCCGCAGTCAGCCAGCCGGAAGCGGCCAACCCCTTGAAGAACGAACTCTCGCCCGCCGCCTCGTCGATATGAAACGGCTGCGGGTCATAGCGTTCGGCAAATTCTTTGATCTCGTCGGCTGTCACCTTATAGCTCGTCAGCGACGGGATCCGCATTCCCACATGCAAGTCCTCGAAATAAAGTTCGTCAGCCACAATCGTCTCCGTCCTGTGCATTGCCCTCAGCAGCTAAAGCCGTTTTGATTCTAGTGCTTTTGTGGTGCGGCTGAAACCGCACCCAGCCGACAAATCAGAAGTCCTTAGTACTTATAGAAGCCGCGCCCCGATTTGCGGCCCAGCCAGCCCGCGTCGACCATTCGCACCAGCAGCGGACAGGGCCGGTACTTGGGGTCGCCGATGCCGTCTTCAAGCACGCGCATAATGTCCAGGCAGACATCCAGTCCAATGAAATCCGCCAGCGTGAGCGGCCCCATGGGATGCGCCATGCCCAGCCGGAACACCTCGTCCACCGCCTCGGCGGTCGCGACGCCCTCCATCACCGCGAAGATCGCCTCGTTGATCATCGGCATCAGCACGCGGTTGGAGACGAACCCAGCCGCATCGTTGACCGCGACGGGCGTCTTGCCGGCTTCGAGCGCCAGCGCCCGGGTCGCGGCAAACGTCGCGTCCGAAGTTTGCAAGCCGCGAATCAGCTCCACCAGCGCCATCACCGGAACCGGGTTGAAGAAGTGCATCCCAATCACGCGGTCGGCGCGACTGGTCCCCGCAGCCAGCTTGGTAATCGAGATCGACGACGTGTTGGTCGCCAAAATCGCCTCCGGCCCCAGCAGGCCATCGAGGTCGCGAAAGATCTGTTGCTTGATGGCGAGCTTCTCGCTCGCTGCTTCGATGACAAAACCGCATCCCGCCAAATCGCTCAGCGTCAACGTCGGTCGAACCCGCGCGTGAGCGGCCTCGGCCTCCGCGGGGTCGATCTTTCCCTTCACGGCCTCGCGGTCGAGATTGGTGCGGATCCTCGCCAGCCCACGGTCGAGCGCCGCCTGCGTCACCTCGAACAGAACAACCCCGAAGCCCGCGCGTGCGAAGATGTGAGCGATGCCGTTGCCCATGGTCCCCGCGCCAACTACGCCGATTTTGTGCTCTCGTGCATCCATAAACACACCGCCCGCAAACATCCGAGTGTACCAGCCCACCCCCAACATTCGACAACGCTCGCCGCGCGATACCCGCACAGGCCAGCCGCTCCTGTTTTTTCTGTCGTTCCCATAGCGAATCTGCTGCGGCTTTTGCTCTTGCTTTTCTTTCTGTCATTCCCGTAGGGAATCTGCTGTTGCTGTTGTTTGTTTTTTGCCGTCATCCTGAGCCGTAGGCGAAGGCCCCCGTATTTCGTCGTCAGTTGCACTCCCGCCCACGCATCCCCCACACTGAACACTCGTTATGAACCGTATCCTCCACAGCGAAAACCTCACCGCCCTCGGCGCGCTCCCCGACGCCAGCGTGCAGCTCATCTACATCGATCCGCCGTTCAACACCGGGACCA
The DNA here is from genome assembly GCA_030854435.1 of Acidobacteriota bacterium. Classification (GTDB taxonomy): domain Bacteria; phylum Acidobacteriota; class Terriglobia; order Terriglobales; family Acidobacteriaceae; genus Granulicella. Next base: position 4,001 of record JALYTE010000381.1, read on the forward strand.
CTCAGCAGCGCGCCCGCATCAAGACCGTCCGCGACCCCGCCGGCGACCGCACAGGATTCGGCGGCAACCGCTATCGCACCGAGCGGCTCACTTCACCGACAAACTACACGGACAACTTCGACGACTACATCGGCTTCCTTCGCCCGCGCCTCGCCCAAGCCCATCGTGTCCTCACCGCCGACGGCTCGCTGTTTTTCCACATCGACCCGCGCGAAGTCCACTACTGCAAAGTCCTGCTCGACGAAGTTTTTGGCCGCGCCTGCTTCCAGAACGAAATTATCTGGGCGTACGACTACGGCGCGCGCGCCACCAAGCGCTGGCCCGCCAAGCACGACAACATCCTCTGGTATGCCAAAGACCCCGCCCGCTATACCTTCAACCTGGACGCCTCAGACCGCATCCCCTACATGGCCCCCACTCTCGTCGGCGCGGAGAAGGCCGCGCGCGGCAAGACGCCCACCGACGTTTGGTGGCACACCATCGTTCCTACCAACGGCAAGGAGAAGACCGGCTACCCCACACAGAAGCCGCTCGGCATCCTCGAACGCATCGTGCGGGTCCACTC